>NZ_JBHXSO010000030.1:0-56267 GCF_042714775.1 Streptomyces sp. NPDC058691
GGCAGCGGGGCTACCGGCCGAACGAGCAGGTCAACGGCTTGATCCACCACTCCGACGCAGGCAGTCAATACACCTCGATCGCCTTCACCGAGCGCTTGGCCGAGGCCGGCATCGCACCCTCGATCGGAACCGTCGCCGACGCCTACGACAATGCCCTGGCCGAGTCCGCGATCGGCTTGTTCAAGACCGAACTGATCAACCGAAACAAACCCTGGAAGACCTTCACCGACGTCGAGTTCGCCACCGCCGAATGGATCGACTGGTACAACCACCAGCGCCTGCACGGAGCCCTCGGCCACACCACCCCAGCCGAGTACGAAGACGCCTACCATCACCATCACACCCACGTCGACGAACCCGTCAGCGCGTGACATCCCGCTCGGCACCAAACCCGGAACGGTTCACGGCGACGAAAGCGGTGACTGAGGGATCGGTCAGCCGGGCCAGGAAGAACGCTTCAAGGACGTCCTGCTCGGGCGAGCCGATGAACAGTCAGAACGGTGTCCCGCATGCAGCTCGTGAACGATGCCGTTCAGGCTTGCAAGCACGGGAGCATCGTCGGAGGAGGCAGTTCGCATCTTGATCGTGGCACCCTGGGCCGCCGCCGCTCCAATCGCTGTCACGCGGTTGTCGTCTGGATGAGCGCCTACTGCTCGCCCTTCAACAAATCGTCAGCCCGAAGGGCCAACGTCAGTAGCTGACGGCCTTCAGGAAAGGCTGCCGGACATGCCCCGCGCCTACCCCGCTGAGTTCCACGCCCGCGCTGTCGCGTTGGTGCGGGCATGAACAGAGCAGAAGCAGACCGCCGTTGACCTCGGCATCCATCCGGTCACGTTGTCGAAGTGGTTGCGCAAGGACGACATCGACAACGGCCGGCGCCCTCGCAGGGTCACGGAGGAGTCCGCAGAGCTGCGAGCAGCGCGCCGACTACGAGCCTGCCCCACCAGGTCGGCACGGCCCTGCTCCGCCCACACGCCCGCCTCTGTCTGCGGCCCCCGCCGCCGCACGACCGCACCCGCCCGCGCCTTGCCGGGCCGGGCCGGGCCGGGCCGCTGACAGCGACGAGGGCCGAGAACCGGCGCGACCACGCCCCGCCGAGAGAATCGGCCACCGGTATGCCCCCCCCGCCCGCACGCCGCAAGCAGCCGGGCAGGGGCTCCCTCCCGGACCCGCCGAACGTCGTCGCCGAGCTGAGCGACCCATCCGCCCATCCACCAGGCCGGCCCCACACCACCACGGCAGTCCCGCGCAGGTCCAGGCCCTGCACCGCCACCTGCGCCGAGGCCATGCCCACGCCCCAACGCACCCGGATCCGGAGCGAGAAGGACATCCGCCGGAGCGGACGCCCCTCGATCCCCTGTGGGAGCACTCGGCCGCACAATGGGGCACGGACATGGGCATCCTGCTCGGCATCGGCCTGGTCCGCGGCTTCCTCGTACTGAGACTGCTGCGGCGCCACTCGAATGGTTCCGGTTTCACCTTCGCCAGAACAGGTGGTGCGTCACCCCGCTCGGACTGGGCACGACCTCCAGGTGGAACCGGTCCAGCAGCTCATCGGGGGACTCCCACAGCCGTAGCCCGGACCCGAGCCTCACCGGCGAGACCGCCACATGCATGGAGTCGACAAGGTCAGCGTCAAGGAACTGCCGCACCGTGGTGACCCCGCCGCCGAGCCGGACATCCTTGCCCCGCGCCGCTTCCCGCGCTCGTTCCAGGATCGTGGCCGGATCGCCGTCGACGAAGTGGAACGTGGTGTCGGAAAGCGTGAACGAAGGACGCTCGTGGTGGGTCATGACGAACACCGGCGTGTGGAACGGGGGCTCTGATCCCCACCAGCCGCGCCACTCATGGTCATGCCAGGGCCCGCGCTGCGGCCCGAACTTGTTTCGGCCCATGATCTCGGCACCGATGTTGCGGGCGAAATCTCGCGTGAAGTAGTCGTCCAGGCCCCGACTTCCTCCGGGATCCGTACGATTTGGCCAGCTCGCCGTCGCGCCCGCCCAGCCGAACAGCCTCTCGGGATGGTCACAACCGAACGGTCTCTCCAGACTCTGGTCCTCACCGGCACCGATTCCGTCACTCGAGATATTGAAGTTCATGACTCTCAGCAGCTGATCCACTTCTTCCCTCACCAGGTCCTGTCGCGTCACCGTATGGCGAAACACCACACAGCATGACGTCGAACACGCCCTGCCCGAATCGACAACAGCGTCATGCGCTTGGCTTTCGCACCTCCGGCCGCCGACCCTGGCCCCTCGGCGGGACTGATCGGCACGGCCTTGTCCGTGGCCTTGCCCGTGACCGCCGTGGTGGTACTGGCCGTGGGCACAGCCGTGGTCCCCCTTCGAGACGGACACCATCGTCACCCTGTCCGGTGAGCGCCTGGTCGCCACCCACTGCGGCCGGCACAACACGATCTCAGGCCTAAACATCACCCTCCGCAACCTCGCCACGGGGGCCTGCGTGCAGTTGCCGTCCCGCACCGGCGGACCGCACATCGACAAGGCCGCACCGGTACCCGCCGGGCCGGTCCTCCCCGAGCGGGCCGGCCGGCCCCGACGGCCGGACGCAGGCCGCGTACAGGTGTCGCGGTTCCAAGACGCGGGACAAGCCCGGCACCACCATCCTGGATACAGAGCCCGCCGGGCCGCCGGAAAGGAGAGCCCAAGTGATCCGTCGCACCTGCGCCACCCTCGGCACAGCATTGCTGATGGCCGGGGCCCTGGCGACGACATCGCATGACGCCGCCGCCGAGCAGACATGCGCCTACACCCCCGCCGCCGAACGACCCACGCTCACGCCCACAGACACGGGTCTGCCGGTGAAGCAGGCCCAGTGCTTGAGCAACCGGTGGGGCGGAGTACCGAAACTGCCCGTCAACGGCATCTTCGGCCCCGCCACCGTGAAAAAGATGAGGTGGATCCAGGGATGCCACGGCCTGGTCAGAAACGACGTCGTCGACCAAAACACCTGGCAAGCGCTGTACCACCCCGCATGGGACTGCTACGACCCATACCCCCAGTAACGTCGACCGGCCCCCCTCAATGCGCCACGGTCCGCAACCGACACCCACGCGCCTTGTACCCATCACGCACCCGACCGCCGCCACCGGCACCATCCACCGCGTCCACCATGACCACCCGCGCCCGCCATGCCTCGCGGTCGCATCCTCCTGGAGCCGCCGTCACCCGTCAGGCGCCGGTTGCGAGCTGATCGACTCGGGCTGGGGGCAGCGGCCAGTAGGTCCCGTCGAGCCATGACGCGACCGGTGTCTCGAGCACGGCCACGGCTTCCGACGTCCGCGCCGCCCACGCCTCCGGGTGGTGGATCGTCTCGGGCTCGGCGATCCTCGGCGCGCCGGCCGCCTCCGGCATGACACCCTCCAGACGTCCCGCCGACACACCGGCGGCCGGCGGCGAACCGCACGGACCGGCCGCATCCGACGGGTCCACCGCACCCGACCAGCCCGCCGCGCGCTGACCTCGCCGGCCTCCACCGCCGGAGGCGCATCGAAATGTCCCGTCCCGCCATGACCGCGCACACACTCACCACCCCGTCGCACACCACGTCGTACCTAGCGGCTGGCCCGGACGGGGGTCCACTGCTCCTCTTCGTGCACGGCTGGCCCGCCCTCGCCGCCACGTGGCGGAAACAGCTGACGCGCTTCGCCGCCCTGGGCTACCGGGTCGTGGCACCCGACCTCCGGGGCTACGGCCGCTCCACCGTGTACGGCTCCCCGGACGCCTACCGCCAGGAGAACGTCGTCCACGACATGCTCGAACTGCTCGACCACCTCGGACGCGAGCAGGCGGTCTGGATCGGCCACGACTGGGGAAGCCCAACCGTCTGGAACCTCGCCGGCCACCACCCCGACCGCACCGCGGCCGTGGCCGGCCTGGCCGTTCCCTACCGCACCCTCGAACTGGGCCTGACGGCCATGCTGCCGCTGGTCAACCGCGACCTGTACCCCGAAGACACCTATCCCATGGCGCAGTTCGACTACATGGCCTACTACGAGGAGCATCCCGAGCGGGCCACAGCGGTGCTGGACGCCGACCCGGGCAGCAGCGTCAGGGCGCTGTACCGGCGCGGCGACCCGATCGCGCCAGGCACGCGGGTCTCCCCGCGGGCCACGCTGCGGCGGGACGGCGGCTGGTTCGGCGGGGCCGACCGCGCCCCCGACCTCCCCCTGGACACGGCCGTCCTCACCGAGGAGGACGCCGAAGTCCTCACCGAGTCGCTGGCGCGCAACGGCTTCGCGGGACCCACCGCCTACTACCTCAACCACGAGGCCAACGCCGTGTACGCCCGGCAGGCGGTCAACGGCGGCCGCCTGGACCTTCCCGTCCTCTTCCTGAGCGCCGACTACGACGCCACGGCCGACGTCTTGACGACGCGCCTCGCCGAGCCCATGCGCGCGTACTGCTCCGACCTCACGGAGGCGCGCGTCCCGGCCGGCCACTGGCTCCAGCTCGAACGCCCCGACCTCGTGAACGCGCGCCTGGCCGACTGGCTGAGCCGCATCGGCATCACCCCGGCCCCATAAGCGAGGACTTCCAGGGCGGCGGTGCACCTCGGGAGAGGGGCAGTGGCCTACATCCGCAGTTCACCGCGGTCTCAGCGCGTGTTCTTGCGGACATGCCGCAGGGCCTGCACACCACAGAAGCGTCACGGAGATCAACAGGCACACAACCGTTGAAGAGGGGGGAAGGACACAGCGGAGCTCTGTCGGTCGTTCCACCCAGCAAGAACGCAAATCTCGTCGACGTCGGCCGGCCGGCGCTGCCGTTTCTTGACGATCTGCGGCTCGAGCTGCCCTCCCAGTCCCGTAAAACGCCGATCTCCATCGCTCCAGACTGGCACGACATCACGGGACGCCAGACGGAGTAAGGGGCGGTCACCCCTGGCCGCTTTCGGAGACTCCCGCCATCAGGCCGTTTCGGCGTAGCGCTCTCCCGCGTACGCCCGGATGACCGGGACCACCTTCTCCGGGCCTCCGGGCAGGCGGTCCAGCCGGACCAGGGCGTAAGCCGGATGGCCGTCGATCAGGTAGCTGTGCGGGGAGTCTGTGGCGGCGCCCGGCAACGGCCAGACCACGAGCCAGGGTCGCGTGTCCTTGCTGCCCGGGTACCGGGAGCCGACCGTGACCGCCGCGATCTGCGCCCAGTGGAAGTACTGCTCTTCCTCGGTGACTTCGCGCATGCCGATCCCGGAGGGGCCGATCCGCAGCCGCAGCGGCCGGAGCCATCGGAAGAAGGACCGGCCGGCGAGGGGCAAGCAGGCCACGGCCCCGCCCAGTGAGCAGAGCGCGATGAGGGATGCGAGACCCGCGGTGGAGTTGTGAATCAACTCCCAGAACGTGTACATGAGGACGACGGCCGCCGCGGCCCAGACGATGGTCCAGGTGCGGGCCTTGCGGGCGTCGACGACGAAGACCTGTTCGCCGCCCGGCACGCTCCGTTCGGGCCCCGACACGGTCACCGGGATCGGCGCGCGCACGGAGCGCGGGGCCGTCTCGAAGCGTGCGCCGGCGTGCTCGGCGAGTGCGGTGGTCAGCTCGGTGACGCTCTGGTCCAGGTCCTTGCAGTCCACGAGGGTGTAGCGGGTCCGGCCATCCCACGTGCTGTCCGCCTTCCGGGGCAGCGTGACGCCCGGCACGGTCCACAGGGTCAGCCGCCGCTTGGGCGGCGCGGGGTGCTCATCGATGTTCTGGCCGGTGTTGGGGGCGTGCCAGAGGGAGACCGCGTCGATCTGCTCCCAGGCGAGCTCGGCGTCGTGCAGCGTGATGCCGAACCCGTCGATCCGCAGCCGGAAGGGCCGCTTCGCCTTGCGCAGGTCGTGCCATCCCCGGAGGACCGCCACCACGGACATGAACAGGACGAACAGGGCGGGCGTCATGGTGTCGGCGCTGGCGTTGCCGGGTGTCACCTTGCCCTTCGTCGCGCCGGCCAGCCACACCAGGACGCCCGCCGTCACGATGGTCCCCCCGACGAAGAGCTGTCGGCCGCGCCGTCTCAGCGTCCGCTGAACTGTGAATTCCATTGTCCCGTCCCCTGCCTTGTCATCCCGCCCGGCACCTATGATGCGGCCCCGCATGCCCGGCTCCCGTTCCCGCCGACGCGGTGGTTGCGCAACCGTGACACCCGCGAGACAACGGCGCCAGGTCGTCGTCCCGGCGGCCCCGGCCGTTCATCCCCGCGCCGCTGCCCGGTGGGTTCCGGCCGACGGTGCAGGTGCCCGGCGGGCATGGGCCGGGGAGGCGAGCGCCGACCGGCCGCGGCCCCCCACTGGTGGCACGCCGCGAAACGGGTCGGCTGCGGCCGGCCCTGCCGCATCTGGTTCCAGGCTGTCGCGCGGGAGCGAGCAGGATCCTGCGGATCGAAGCAGGCAGCGCCAAGCCCGGCGAGCCCGGCACCTGCAAGGACTGCCGCGGTGCCCGACCTGGCGCCCATGCCTGCGCGGTCTCCGCTTCCGTGCGCTCCTGATGGCCGGTTCTGCGGGCTGCCAGGATCGGCGCGGGGGCGGTTCGGTTCCGGCCGCGCCAAGGGCTGTGACAAGGGGGGCGTATGACGCGGCGTTGGCTGGTGACGGGGTGTTCTTCGGGGTTGGGTCGGGCATTGGCGGGTGCTGTCGCGGAAGCCGGTGACCTGGTGGTCGCCACAGCCCGGCGGCCGGCCGTTCTGGAGGATCTGGCCGCCCGGCACCCGGGCCGGGTGACGGTCGCGGCTCTCGACGTGTGCGACCCGGAGGGCTGCCGGGCTGCGGTCGCGCACGCGGTCGAATGTTTCGGCGGGGTCGACGTGCTGGTCAACAACGCCGGAACGGGTCTGCTCGGCGCGCTGGAGGAGGTCTCGGACGATGAACTGCGCGCCCAACTGGAGGTGCTGGCGGTAGCCCCATGGCGCCTCACGCGCCTGGTGCTGCCGCTGATGCGCCGCCAGGGCTCGGGCCACATCGTCAACGTCTCCTCCGTCGCCGGCCGGATGGCGTTCCCGGGCCTGTCCGCGTACGTGGCCGGCAAATACGCACTGGAGGGCATGAGCCAGGCACTCGCCGCGGAAGTGGCACCGTTCGGGATCCGGGTGACCGTCGTCGAGCCCGGCGCGTTCGCCACCCGCTACGGCACATCTCTGACCGACGCCGCGACCTGCATCCCGGCCTACGCGCAGAGCACGGGCGAGACCCGGGCGGGCCTGCGGGGCATGAACGACAACCCCACGCTCAGCCGCCCCGAGACGTTCGCCACGCACCTCCTGCGACTGGTCACAGCCGACACCGCGCCCCTGCGCGTGCCGATCGGCCCCGACGCCTACGCCTTCCTCGACATGACCGAAACAGCCGCACGCGAGGAACTCGCCGCCGCACGCGCCTTCGTCACCGGCACCATCGAACCACCGCCGGACGGCACGACGCCCATCGCATCCGGACAGGCCGTCGCGCCCACGGCCCCGGGCCTGTAGCGACCGTGCCCGCACCGCCCCGGCCAACGCCATCACAGGCCGGTGCTCCGCATGGCGGCGGGGATGTTCTCCCGTCGTGCCTGCGGGAGGGCCCGCCAGGAGCGATGGCGGTCGGCAACGCGGAAAATACAAGCGGGGGTGGTCGCGCAGAGCAGCGCGTCTGAGCCCGGCAGACCTGGCGCTGCGTCACTCTTCGAGCCGATTGCAAGCTGACACGCCGTGCGCGCTTCAACGGATCTGGTTATGGTCGAGGGGCAGGCTGGACTGGCTATCCAACGAGGCACGGCCGCCCCTCTCCAGGGGCGGCCGTCTACTTTTGCGCGGGGTCGCCGCTCTTTCGCATGGGCTCTGACCGTGCTTTCGTGAACTGTTGATCTTGGTGGTAGCGGGCGGGTAGGTGGGGCATCATGGCGCGATGGATGATGCCGAGGCGACATGGCGGTCGTGATTGTCCGGACTTGCTCCGTCGAAGCGGGCCGCGGCGGAGTGGCTTCGGACGCAGTTCGAAGCTCTTGGTGCCGCTGATGCGCCGGACTGGGCGAGGTCGGAGGTCGATGAGAACCAGCCGCAACTGGCGCGCTTCATGCTGCTGCGTTCACTGTGGCGTGGCGCGATTGACGGCTGGGCCAGCCCGGGGGCCTTGGAGCAGGTGGCCGCGGCTCGGCGGCTCCTGGACGCGGGGGCGAACAGGGATGACGTGGTGCTCTTGGCTCGGGCCGTTGCCTACGAGGCGGTTTTCGCCGTGGTGGACGAGCTGGACGCCGGCGGAGACGTGAACGTCTCCGGCATCGATGTTGGCTGGGTGGTCATGGAGTCCGGCGAGGACGGATCACCCACCGGCCGTCGCCTCTCGGGTCTTCACGAGGACCTGCTGACGATGGATCCGAGTGGCCTCGACGGTGCAGACCTCTGGCGGTAGGTCGCCTGGCCAGAATGTGCGGCTGCGCCGTCAAGGTCGGGTGAGGATGCGTATCCGCGGGAGCCGGAACGAAGCCCGTCCGTACATGGCTCTCTTGGTCGTTTTCACGCGATTGACGTGTCGCTCGACAATGCCGGAGCTCCATTCGATGTCAGCCCGGCGGACCCAGTCGGGCAGTAGCCTGCCTCGACGGTTGCGGACCATGTCCGTGAACACTCTGGCCAGGTCACAGGCCCGCGCGATATCGGGACAGGCGAGGCGGACCTGGTCGAGTTTCTCGATCTCCTCCACATGCGCGCCCTGCCGGTGCTGATAGGGAAAAGCCGTTGCCCCGGGAGCTGTTAGGACTGATAGAAGGGCGCATGGACGACGAGATCATTCCCCCGGTCGAGCGGATGCTCGCGGAACACGCCTGTGAGCGCATCATCGTGGACTTTATCCACCGCCTTGACCTCGGCAACCCGAGTTCGGTGGCCGAGCTGTTCACGCCCGATGGTGTCTGGCACTGGCCTTTCGGGGACCGGTGCATCGAGGGGCGTGAGGCGCTGCGCGCCTACTTCGCCTCCCGCCCCGCGGACAGGCTGTCGCGTCGTCTGATGACGAACATCCTGGTCACGGTGGAGTCCGAGACCACAGCGCGAGCGGTCTCGTATCTGACGACGTACCGGGTCGACGGCTACTCAGGCGGGATGATCGAGCCCCGGCTCCCGGTGAACATCGGCCACTACGAGGACATCTTCCACAAGATCGACGGCGCCTGGTTCCTCGCCAGCCGAACCGTCTTCCTCCCCTTCGGCGGCGGCACCGAACGGCTCCCCGTCGCGGATGCATCACACGGCTGATGACCCCGGCTTTGTAGGGCCCGCCGCGACGTGCCTTCTCCGCGCCGTCGCAGACGACCTGTACGAAGTCCCCCACCACGACCACCCCGGCCTTGCCGCACTGAACAGGCAGTACCCGCGCGGCACATGCCGACCGTGCGCAGTTGGACAAGCTGGACTGTTCACTGTGCTTGTGCGAGCAGTCTCGTGGCGACCCGGCGCAGTTCTTCGTCCTCGTCCACGCGGGCGACCCGCTGCGGCGAGCGGGCGCACGCCTCCAGCAGCGGAAGAAGTTCGCGCGGTGTGATCCCGATGTCCGCAAGGGTGCGCAGCGCGTCCAGACGGTGCCAGGCGCAGTCCCCCAGGTCGGGTATGGTGTACGGCTGGGCCAGCTCGACCAGCAGGGGAACCACCGGGCCGGGATCGGCGGTGATGCGCCAGTACGCGTCGGCCGCTTCCACCCTGGCCATGCCGTCCCGCCCGGCGAACAGCTCCTGGACCTGCGCCACCAAAGGTGCCCCCAGCGGCCCGAGCCGGCCGACCGCAGGCAGGATCCAGTGCGGTGAGTCCCCGGCCAGCAGTTCACGCAGCAGCGCGATCGCGGCTGCGGGCCGGCCGGTGAGCAGCGCGTCGGAAACGGCCGCTGTAGCGCGCAGCACCTCATTAGCGCTGTCGCGTCCGGCCGCCGCCGCGAGCAGTTCCCGGGTGCGACTGTCCACGAGGGCCGGATCGAGAGTGCCCAGGAGCCGAGCCGCGCTGGCCGTGGGACGGTTACGGAACGCCTCGGCAATGTGGGGTGCGTAGGCGCGGGCAATGGGCGGGGTCAGTGCGTCGAGCACTGCCGGATCGCCGTGAGGCAGGTGTTCCTCCAGGGCCCGGTGCAGAAGCCGTGGAATGTTCGGCTCATGGTGGATGAGCAGCGCGGCGATCGCCTGGCCGGTGGGGACGGCATCACATTCCAGCACCCGCAGATCGCCGCACCGGCCCAGCGCAAGCTGCGCTGCATCGGCCGCCTCCGGCGCGTCGCGGCACGCCCGGTCCAGCAGCATGTCCCGCACGTGAGGGCCCGGATCCGCGGCCACGGGTATGCAGTCGGCGAGCTGCCGCATCAACCGGGCGTGGCGTGCCTGCGCCATCCAGTCATTGTCGGCCGTAGGGCGAGGCAGCGGCACCGCGCAGGCCACGGCAGCCGTGATCCGCGGTTCCTGATCGCGCCAGGCGGTACCCACCTTGTCAGCCAGGTGGGAACCGCGGTAGTCCACGTCGCCCGCCGCGATCCAGGCCTCCGCCACCGTCAGCGCTGCCTGCGGGTCCTGGACCAGCAACTCCCTGAGCCGGCTGTCGCCCGGCCCGGGATGCGGAAACGGTTCCTTGCGTCCCGTCGCCCAGTAGCAGCCGAGGTCCCTCGCACCGTCCACGGCGACGACGTCCACCAACGCAGCTGGGAATGGCCGCTGCGTGCGTTCCAAACCCAGCAAGGCAGCGGTCAGGCGGACTTCGGGCGCGTCATCTGCCAACGCCGAGACCTCCCTGCGCAGCACCGCCTCCTGATCCGGGTCTGTCAGCGCAATGGCCGTCAGGGCATCGGCCCGGGTCCACTGATCCGGATCAGATGCGCAAAGGTCACTCAGGGTGCCCTGGACGGCTGGACCGAGTGGCTGCGGGGCGACCACCATCAAACGGATCGTCTCCTGCCGCACCCCGGCATCCGGGTCGGTCAGGCATCCGGTCAGTGCCGGCAACTCGGCCACCACCGCGGCCCGCAACTGGCTGTCGAGCCCGGCGCGGCCGCCCTCCTGGCCGGAATCCGCGGCAAAGCGGGTCAGCAAATGCAGGATGGCCGCCCGGTAAGAGTCCACGTGCACAGCGAGATGCGCGAGGAAGGGAACAGCCGCGACCGTCGCCGGATACACCGACCCCTGATGATTGATGCTGTTGAAGAGCTCGTAGACCACCGACTCGCCGTCCTCGGTCTCCGGGTTCGCCTCCGTGTACAGCGCGCGAATCCACCCGGGCACCTCGCCGGCCGGACCGTACGCATGCTCCAGGACCGACCAGTCCACCAAATCGAGCTCTTCAGGAGGTCTCATGACCCCGAAACGTACCGGCCACCTCTGACACAGCCCCGGCCCGAACGCACCCACCCCCCGGCAGCTTCCTGCACGCCCTCAAGTGCGTGACCGGACCAGGAGAGCGGCGGTCACACCCCCAGCGTTTGCCCGTTGGCCGCCGTCAGGCCCCGTTCGCGACCGCCTGCAAGGTCAGCTCCCGGTAGGCCGGTCGAACCGGGCGGCGCACCCATGCCGTTCACGGTGGCGATGAGGGCGATCCGTTGGCGTCGCTGCCTGCAGTGCTGCGCGTGGCCTCGTAGCTTTCGCTGACGGGAGGTCACAGATCACTGCCTGTCGAAGTTCTGGGAAGCGTGATGGCAATCGGGTATAGGTTTTGGGGTGTCCGAGCAACGGAGGGGGCGGTCCGGGCAATGGATCCTGTGTCGTTGGTCGTCGCGGCGGTGGTGGCCGGTGCGGCGGCCGGGCTGAAGGAGCAGGCGCAGTCGGCCGTGCGCGATGCGTACCTGGGGTTGAAGAACCTGATCGTGCAGCGGCACGGGGTCGAGGTCGGCGCTGTGGAGCGGGAGACCGACTCGGAGGCCGAGCAGGAGTCGTTGCGGGAGGTTCTCGCCGACGCCGGCGTCGGCGAGGACGCCGAGGTACTCGGGGCGGCGCACGAGGTGGTCAAAGCCGTGCGCGAGCACGATGCGGCCGCTGCGAGGGCGGTCGGTGTCGACCTGAACGACGTCGATGCCGAGCTCATCAGGATCGTCAACGTGAAGGTTCGCGGTGTCGGGACCGGCGTCGACCTCAATCACGTGAGGACGCGGGGCGGCATCGTCATCGAGGGCATCCAGGTCGACGGAGGTAACTCCCCCGCCCACCCTTGACAGCGGCCGGCCCGGCCCCATTCGCCGCCCCCCTACTGGGGTTTCGCAATATCAAGGCCGGCCGCATCACCGTCACCGTTCACCAGCAGTTCACGGCGCCGCCGCCGTTACTGCCGGCGGAGAGCCGACCCAAGCGGGTCGGAGCGGTGCCGCCGGCGGCTGAATGCTTCCGGGAACGTGCCGTCGCGGCGGACTTGGACGCCGGTGGGACCGTGGTGCTGGTCGGGGACAGCGGTGTGGGGAAGACCCAGCTGGTCGTTGGACACGCCGAACGGCTGTGGGCCGGCGGTGAACTCGACCTGCTGGTGTGGATCACCGCCGGCTCGCGGGACGCGATCCGGCTCGGCTACCTCGCTGCCGCCAAGGCGTTGAACCTGGAGGCCGCGGGCGACGAGGCGGTCAAACGCTTCCTGACCTGGTTGACCGAGACACCCCGGCGGTGGCTCATCGTGTTCGACGATCTGTCCACGGCGGACGACCTGCGCGACCTGTGGCCGCCCCGGCACGCATCCGGGCGGACCGTGGTGACCACCAGCCTCAAGGACGTCGATGCGTTCGGCGAGGACGTGCACGTGGCGTTCGTGGGTGGGTTCGACGAGCAGGAAGCCGTGGAGTACCTGCACCAACGGCAGGCCAAAAGTCCACGTCGGACCGAGGGTGCGGCGGAACTCGCGAGTGAGCTGCAAGGATTCCCCCTGGTGCTGGCGCACGCCGCGAACTATGTGGCGAGCCGCGACACAACGTACGCCGAATACCATCGCCTGTGGTCGGCTCGCTACGAGCAGGTCACCCCTCGGCACGGGTGGCTCGCGGATACCTACATGCCGCTGCGGCCCGGCTTCGCATTCCACATCCCCGTGGTGACCACGTGTTCGTTGTCGCTCGACCTCGCGAGCGGGCTGACCCGTCCGGTGCTGGACCTGGCCTCGCTGGTGGACGGCGGCGCCATTCCCCTGGCGTTCTTCGGGACCTCGGCCGTCGCGCGGCACCTCACTGCCGGCCAGGGCAGAACCGTCGACGCGAACGACGTCCGAAGCGCGCTGGCCCAGGCGCACCGCTTGGGCCTCGTCACGATCGACGCGCATCGGATGCTTCGGCTGGAACCCTGGATGCGACGCGTCCTCCTGGAGTACCTCCAGATCACCGTCCTCGACGAGCGGGACAGAGCCACGCCGAACGACTGGATCTCGCCGAGGCCCGACCCGCCCGACATAGGTGAGCGCGCGGCAGGCGACGCCCTGGTGGAAGCGTGGCCGGACGCGCACAGCGACCCCGTGGGCAACCAGGTGTTCTTCGCGGCCGCGACAGCCCTGCGCGGCTGGGCCGACGACCATTTCTGGCTCAACGGCGGGCACCCGGTGCTGATCCGAGCCGGAATGGCGCTCAAGGAGGCCGGCCTGCTCGACTCCGCCGCTGTCTACTTCCAGTACCTGCGCGGCATGGCGCAACGCCGGCTGGGCGAAGACCACCACGAAACCCGGAGCATCCACGGCCACCTCGTGACCGTGCGCAGCTTGATCGTGCGCGGTGAAGCCACCGAACTTGAGGAACTGCTGGCAGAACAGACCCGGACGCTGGGTCCCCGCAACCGGGAGACCCTGGCCACCCGCAGCAAGGTGGCGCTCGCCCACGCCTCGGCCACACCGGGCGATCGCGGCAGCGCGGAAGCACTCGAGAACGTGCTCGCCGACCAGCGGCGAGTGCTGGGCCGCAACCACCAGGACACGCTGCTCACCCGCTACTTCCTCGCTTGCCTGCTGGTGCTTTCGGGCAACGTCAAGGGCGGGAGGAGCGAACTCCAGAAGGTGCTGAAGGACCAGCGGCGGGCGTTGGGGTTCGACCACGTCGACACGCTGCACACACGACAGATGCTCGCCCAGCTGCGCATGTCCCAGGACGACACGTCGGGTCTCGACAAGGTCATGCACGAGTTGATCGAGGACCAGAAGCGGGTACTCGGCCGTAACAGCGAGCAGACGCTGCTCACCCGGCACAACCTCGCGGTCGTCCGCATCGGACGCGGCGACACGGCCGAAGCCGCGACAGAGCTGGAAGAAGTGCTCGCGGATTTCACGAGGGTGTACGGCACGGACCATCGCGAGACGTTGGCGGTGCGGCGAACCCTCGCCGCCGCGTACAGGGAACTCGGCGACGAAGTGGGTGCGCTGGCCGAGCTGGAACTGACGATGAACTACGCGAACCGGGTGTTCTCACCCGA
The DNA here is from genome assembly GCF_042714775.1 of Streptomyces sp. NPDC058691. Taxonomy (NCBI): domain Bacteria; kingdom Bacillati; phylum Actinomycetota; class Actinomycetes; order Kitasatosporales; family Streptomycetaceae; genus Streptomyces; species Streptomyces sp. NPDC058691. The sequence continues at coordinate 14,360 of NZ_JBHXSO010000030.1, forward strand.
CGACAAGGACTTCAAGAGCACCCGTGATCTGCTCGACCGCTGTCGGCACGGCGCCTACTGGCAGGTGATGGACGAGTACGAGCGGGAACGGGGATCCGATGAGTACCTTCTGTCGCAGATGAAGGGCATCATCATCTCCCGACATTTCCACAACGAGGCCGGCGCAATGGCGGGCTTGTGGGAATCCCTGTTGAGCCACCACACGGCGCCGAGGAACGCGGAGAGCACACTGTCGATCCGCCGCATCGCGGCCTGCTGGCGCGGGCTCGGCGGCAACGCGGCAGGTGCGGCGGCGGAGCTGGAGCAGATCCTGGACGGTTGCACGGAGGCGTTGGGGTCCGAACACCTGCTCACCCGGTTCACCCGCCGCAACCTCGCCTTCTGGCGAGCACAGGCCGGGCAGCCCTGAAACCCACCCGACGGCCTCATACTTCAGCCGTAGAGCGGACGAGACTGGCAATCAGGCCGGTGAACAAGCCGTTGAGGCCGTCGCCAACCCGCTCCTCGGCAGGGGGCGGTCGCCCGGGTCGGCACCTTGCCGTGCGTCGTGTGCCTGAGCACCCCGTCACAGGGGTGCTCAGGCACACGAGGTGACGCCGGCGACTCAGTCGACTGGCATCACCCACACGTCGGCGATCGAGGGGTCGTAGTCGGTTCCGGTGTCCTGGAAGCGGAGCCGCACGGTGCCGTCCGACGAGCCGGCGGAGGGTTCGACCACGAACTGGTGGGTGATGGTGCCCTGGCCGCCCTCGCTTCGCTTCAGGTCGACGCTGTGCACCACCTTGCCGTCGGCCTGGACGTCATAGGTTTTGCGCCGGGCACCGTCGAAGGTCTCGACGACGCGGACCACGAAGCGGCCATGGGTGGGTACGGCGGCGTCGAACTCGAACCAGCCACCCGGGTAGGAGGAGTGGGTGTAGCGCCGTGTCAGTCCGGCCTCGGTGTTCGTCCCTGAGTTCTGCGACGCCGTCAGCCCGTGGGCGGACTCCGACGGCCCGTCACCGAGGTCGATGTGGTCGCTCGACTGCGCGGGCGGGGTGGGCAGCGAGACCGTGATCGCGCCGGTCGCCTGCTCCGCCGCCGTCGAGCCCGTCGCCACGGTGACCGTGGCCTTCTGCTCGACGACGGTGAGCGGCACCGTCACGACGGCTTGGACCGTCGTCTTCTCCCCCGGGTCCAGGTGGTAGCCGACCGGGTCCGGCGTCGGCCAGCCGTCGGGGAGGGCGAGCGTGAGCTTGCCGGACTGCCCCACATCGGTGCGGTTGGTCAGCACGGCGGCGACGGTGGCCTCCTGGCCCGGCCCGGCCGGGTCAGGCGTGGTGGACACACCACTGATGGCGACGCCGGGGGCGACCGGCAGGCCCGCCGACACCGGCAGCGTCGCCGTTCCTCCCGCGTACTGGTAGGACACCGAGCCGGTGAGGTCGGCCACGGACGCCTGCGCGTCGGCCGCGACCGTGACGTCGTAGGCGTGCTTGAGCGTACTGCCCGCACCTGTGGTGGACGCGTGCCGGCCCACGGGCTTCACCGTCCAGCCGCTGGGTGCCCGCAGGGACGAATCGACCCCGGTCAGCGGCCGCTTGCCGGTGTTCTTCAACGCCACGGTCACGCGGACGACATCGCCCGGGAGGATCTCCTCGGCCGGCACGTCCAGTATGGCCACTGCGCCGACCAGGCGCGACGATGCCCGCGACAGGGTCTTCTCGATGCCGGTCAGCGCGTCACGCAGCGCCGTGGCCGCCGTCTTGTCGATGGCGCCCTGCTCGGCGTACGTCCGCGTCCACCGGTCGAGGTCCGCCACGCCGGCGAGCGCACGGTGCACCGCGGCGGCGGTCAGCCGCTCGTCCGCGCCCTGACCCTGCAGGCGCCACGCGGCTGCGAGCTCGGTCCGCATCAGGGCGGTGCGCACCTGCAGGTGACCCTTGGCGATCTTGCCGGCACCACGTACCTGCAGCGCGTCGACATCCTCGGCGAACGACGCTGCTTGCGCCCGGGCCGCCCCCAGGTCCCCGAGCACCGGGTCGACCGCGAACGCGTAGTGCCCCGAGCCGACCTCCAGCACCACGTCCCCGTCGGCCTGCTCGACGTAGGTCACGCCGTCGACCTCGCTGATCGGCGTGCCGCCCTCGGTGACCGCCCAGCGGTTCGCCGCCGGGATGCGCACCTCGGCGGTGGTGTTCGCCGGCACGGTGACGTCGAGCTTCATCGACCCACTGGTCGTGTCCCACGCGCTGCGCACCGTGCCGTAGGGCGTCTGGTGGCTGAAGTCGACGTGGTCGATGCCCTCACCGGGCTCCGGGGCGATGAGCACCTTGCGGTAGCCCGGCTCGGCCGCCGAGACGCCCGCCATGGTGCGGTACATCCACTCGCCGACCGCGCCGTACGCGTAGTGGTTGAACGAGTTCATCCCCACGTCGTTGAAGGTTCCGTCGGGGTTGATGGAGTTCCACCGCTCCCAGACGGTGGTCGCGCCCTTCCCGATCTCGTAGCCCCAGGACGGGTAGTCCTTGTGCTGCAGCAGCCGGTAGGCGATGTCGGAGCGGCCCGCCTGGGTGAGTGCCGGCAGCAGTCCGTCGACTCCGAGGAAGCCGGTCGACAGGTGGTAGTCGCGGCGCTCGAGGGTCTTGACGAACTTGGCGACGAGCGCGTCGCGCCGGTCGGCGGGGGCGAGGTCGTTGGTCAGTGTCAGGATGTACGAGGTCTGGCTGTCGCCCTTCACGGTGCCGTCGGCGCCGATGAACGCCGCCTGGTAGGCCGATCTGATGGCCTCGTAGCGCTGCTGGTACGCCGCCGCGTCGCCGTCCCGGCCGACGGCGGCCGCCATCTGGGCGAACTCCCGGGTGCTCTTGGCGACGAACGCGGTGTCGAGCACGTCGGCCGGGGTCGCGTCGTCGAGGTTGAGCCAGTCGAGATAGCCGCCGGCGGAGCGGATGTGGTTGGTGGAGTCGGCGTCGAGGAAGTCGACGTAAGCCTTCATCATGTCGTAGTTCTCGCGGATGACGTCGGTGTCGCCGTACGCCTGCCACACCGTCCACGGCACGTGCACGCCGGCGTCCATCCAGCCGGCCGACTCGTAGCCGCCGTCGAAGCGGCCGGGGACGACGGGGGCGACGCCGGGCAGCGAGCCGTTGGGACGCTGGGTGTCCCGCAGGTCCTGGAGCCACTTGGTCAGGAAGGACTGTGCGTCCATGTTGTAGACGGCGGTGCGGGCGAAGACGTCGATGTCGCCGGTCCAGCCCATCCGCTCGTCGCGCGCCGGGGTGTCCGTGGGGATCGACAGGAAGTTGCCGCGCATGCCCCAGACGATGTTGCTCTGCAGCTGGTTGACGAGGTCGGAGTTGGTGTCGAGGCTGCTGGTGAGGTCGCCGTCGGTGCCGACGACGACACCGGTCAGGTCCTTGGCCGCGGGAGCCTGGTCGACGCCGGATATCTCGACGTACCGGAAGCCGTGGAAGGTGAACGACGGCTCGAACGTCTCCGGCTGGTCGGTGGCGAAGGTGTAGTGGTCGGTCGCCTTCGCGGTGCGCAGGTTCGCGGTGTAGAGCGTGCCGTCGGGGTTGAGCACCTCGCCGTGCCGGATCGTCACCGTCTGGCCCGGCTTGCCCTTGAGCGTGAGGCGGACGTGGCCGACCATGTTCTGCCCGAGGTCGTAGAGGTAGACGCCGTCGGTCGGCGAGTCGATCCGCTTCGCGGTCCTGAGCTCCTGGGTGACCCGTACGTCGACCGCGGTCTGTGGCTCGAGTACGGTCGTAGGCTCGTCGCGGACGTCCGCCGCGGCCCAGTTGGCGTCGTCGAAGCCGGGCTTGTCCCAGCCGGCGACCTGCTTCGCCACCCGTGCGTCGTAGGACTCGCCGTCGAGCAGGTCGGCCTCGCGGGTCGGACCGCCGGTGGTGGTCCAGGTGCCGTCGGTTCGGACGGTGGTGCTGGTGCCGTCGGTGAACTCGACCAGCATCTCGGCGATCACCGAGTTGTCCTTGCCGTAGACGTCGGTGCCGAACATGGCGACCTTGCCGCTGTACCAGCCCGGTGCGACCTCGGCGCCGAGTACGTTGGCGCCGGCGCGGACCTGCCGGGTCACGTCGTAGGTCTGGTAGTCGATGCGTTTGTCGTACGCCGTCAGGCCGGGAGCGAGTTCGGCGTTGCCCACCCGCGCGCCGTTGAGCCGCAGTTCGTACACGCCGCGCGCCGATGCGTAGACGCGTGCCCGGGCGACCTTCTTGCCGCCGAGATCGAACTTCTTGCGCAGAAGCGGGACAGGCTCGTCGCGCCGCAGCCAGGCCTCGCCGCCCGCGCTGTCGACGCGCAGGCCGCCGTCGGTCACGGTGCCGGACGCGAAGGTGCGGTCGCCCGCCGGGAAGTCGGTGTCGACCAGGACGGTGCCGTCGGCGCCGGTGACCGTGACGTCGCGGACCAGACCGCGCTCCGCGCCGCTGGTGCGGAAGCCCATCGTGCCGGGGCCGTCGAACGTCGCATCGGTGCGCTGGTCCAGTTGCTTGCCGTCGACGGTGGTGGTGATCGTGGCGCCGTCGACGGCGATCGCGTAGTCGTGCTCGGCGGCGAAGTCGAAGCCGGCCGGGAACGGAGTCGCCTTGAGGACCGAGTAGTTGCTGTTGCGTTTCACGTGCGGGCGCAGCGCGTCATCGGCGTCGCTGATCTGCCACATGTAGGCGTTCTCGGTGTCCTGACCGCGGAAGTAGACGCCGAGTGCCCCGTTGATGTCGGAAGCGGTGAACTTGATCGTGTAGTCGGTCCACTTGGCGCCCAGCGCCGGTGTGTCCGCACCGATCCACGCGGCGGTCCACGGCCGGTCGCCCAGAGCGGTGCCGAACGTGGCGGGCGCGCTCCACTTGGAGGCGGTGCCCCGGTCGTCCCATACGCGGACGGACCAGACGTAGTCGGTCTGCGGCTTCAGCGCAGGGCCGCCGTAGCGGACGTCGACCGACTGACGGGAGGTGACCTTGCCGCTGTTCCAGACGTCGGGGTGGTCGAGGCGGTCGGCCGAAGTGGCGACGTGTATCTCGTAGGCCCGCTGCGTGACGCCGCGGCGCCCGGAGTCGAGTTGCCAGCCGAGGGTGGGCGCCGTCAACGGGATGCCGAGCGGGTCGTCAAGGGCGTTGACCGTCAAATCGCCGACGCTCGTTGCAGCGGCGGCGGGGGCGGATGGGGCGGCGGGTGGACTCGCTGCCGTCGTCGTCGCGGTTGCCACCACGACGAGGACGGATGCAGCGACCACCGCGGCGATCTGCTGACGCACGGGCGCTCCTCAAGAAGGGTACTGAAACGCTTCAATGACACCCTGGCGGCGATCACCCCTCCATGGCAACGAGTTGGACAGATTTGATGGAACAGATTCGAGAGATCATTGAATCGGTTTAAGCCGACGGGACCATCCACGTGGCGGCGGGCCGACCCGGTGGCCCGGCCCACGAGCCCATCGCCCACGCTGCGGCGGGTCTACGAAGACCTGCCGTCGGGGAGGCAGCCCGGCCCGGACGGGCTTGTTCGCGGGCGTTGATGTACACCGGCGCAGCACAGCACCTGGCAGGCCCCCTCTGGAAACTCGGCGGGCCGACCGGCTACTCGGGCTGCGGCACGCCTCCGCCCCACTTGGCGAACCGGCCCGGTCTCAGCACCAAAATCTTGGGTGCCCGCCGCGAACTGGTCGGCGCCGGGCGCGCCTTGACGCAGTGGGCACGGTTGTGGCGATGCGGCTCGACCGGGTCCGGCAGCAGACGCACCAGGTGAACACGGGTGACAGCCGTGGCTGGCCGTCGACGCACGCCTGGCAACTGGTGATGCCGGAAAAGGACGAGGCCGGAGCCGCCGAAAAGGTGGTCTCCCAGTTAACGGGCGCGGACGGAGGCGATGGCCAGGGGCAGCGCCTTGCCGTGGTCTACGACGGCGGGACCGACACGGTCAAGCTCTACGCCGACGGCTGCACCAACGCCCAGGCGACCGCGGACCTCCCCGACGGCTGACACAGCACCGGCGCCCTCCAGATCGGCCGGGCCACAACAGGTGACAACGGAACCTGAGCCAGAACCCGGGAAGCGGCGGCGGATGTTGACGAGTTCGGGCGTCATGAAGGGACCACAGTCAGCGGACTGCTCGCCCGTTGGGAGGTACTGACCATGCCGAAGGCGTGGTCCGGCGGTCCGCCGGACCACGGCCGTGAAGGGCGTCGAGTCCTGCCGTTCCCGTTTGCGGCCCGAAGTCAGTCTCGTCGGCCCCAGTCCAGGTGGTCGGCCAGACCGGCGGCAGTGAAGGCGGCTACCAGTTCCTCGCGGCCTTCGGTGAAGTGGGCCCAGCTGTCGTAGTGGACGGGCACCACGCGGCGGGCGGCGAGGAGTTCGGCGGCCTCGGCAGCCTGGGCGCTGTCCAGGACGATCAGCTGGTTGTCGAAGAGTTCGGGGAAGCGGGGGGCGCCGGCGAAGAGGAGAGCGGTGTCGATGGGGGCGAAGCGCTCGGCGATCTCCTTGACCACGTCGAGGGACGCGTTGTCGCCGCTGACGTAGACGGTCGGCAGGCCCTGTCCGGCCAGAATGAAGCCGACGACCTGGCCGGTGACCGGCTCGACCTTCTCACGCGGGCCGGGGCCATGGACGGCGGGGACGCCGGTCACGGTGACCGTGCCGCCGTCGGGGCGGTTCAGCTCGACGGATTCCCAGTCGGCCAGGCCCTTGGCCCGCTCCCCCAGGCGCTGTCCGCCACCGGGGGTGGTGAGGATGAGCGGGACGTCGGCGAGCAGGGCCCGGCCCGAGGTGTCGAGGTTGTCGGGGTGTTCATCATGCGAGAGCAGGACCACGTCGATGGGGCCGAGATCGGTGGGGGCCGCGCCGGAGGCGGCGGTCTTGGTCAGGAAACGGCCGTTGCCACGGGGGTAGTCGCCCGGGGAGTCGAAGGTCGGGTCGGTGAGGAAGCGCAGGCCGCCGTACTCGAAGAGGGCGGTCGGACCGCCGAAGACGCGGACGGGAAACGGGTTGGTCGCCGCGGGAAGGGAAGACATGGAGCACCTCACGGATGAGACGAGTTTAACCGTGATACGACCGTAGCCGCCTCTCACGGATGCAAGCAAGCCGTACCATGAGGAACGTGAAGGAGCCCTTGATCGGACAACCCGGCCTGCCGCCCGCAGAAGGCGAGGCGGAGCACCTCGCTCTCGCCCTCGCCAACAGCGCGATCGCGCTGACGGGCGGGCACACGGTCGATCTTCTGGGCTCGCCCGCGCAGGCGAACCACTGGCTGGCAGAACGCGGTCTCGCACCGGTCGACGCCGGCATGCGGGAGATGTGCGCGACGCAACTGCGCTCACTGCGCGAACACATCAGGTCGCTGTTCGCCTCTCGAGCCGCAGGCCTGCCCGCCCTCCCCGCCGCGATCGGAGCCGTCAACGACGCCATGACCCGCATCCCCACCGCCGCGTTGCTGCAGTGGGACGACCAGAGGGGTCCCTACCGCTCCACCCCCCACCCCACCACCGCGATCGTGGACCACGCCCTGGCCGTCCTCGCCGCCGACGCCGCAGACCTGCTCACAGGCCCCGACGCGGACCGCCTCACCGCCTGCGGCTCCGCTCCCTGCAACCGCTTCCTGCTCCGCCACGGCCGCCGCCACTGGTGCTCCACCCGCTGCGGCGATCGCGCCCGCGCCGCCCGCGCCTACGCCCGCCGCACCGCCTCCCCATGACGCCGCACCCCCCAAGCCGACGCACAGGACACCGGGGTAAGCCCGTTTCAGGGATCAGGGCGCAGCCGCCGTGCCGGGGGCAGTGGTCAGGGTGGTGGGGACGGCCACCACAGCGGTTTTCACCTGGTGGGGCTGCGGTGGCAGGCACGCGAGCAGCAGCGCGCCAACGCCGAGCATTGGCGTCGTGGCTTCCGTCGTGATGTGTACGTCCACTTCCTTCGGTGTCAGCAGACGCTCATGAGCGGAAGAGGGTGTCGGGAATGGTGCGGCAGCAGTCCGAGGCCCGGGCATGGCGGGGCATCGCGTGCCTTCGTCACCGCGGGCAAGACATCTTCGCTGGTCCATTCGCTGCCAATTCGACGAGCGACGGTGGCGGGAACGCGGAGGACTCTCGCAGGAATGAGCCTCCTGGGAGCCGCCTCATATGGATGACCTTCTCAGACTCTGCAGCACCACAGGTCAAGGTCGCCCGACTGCTCCGACGCACCCGCCGCCGTGGATGTCCGGCAGGCCGCCACCGCGGCGGCGGCCGGGGGCGGGGCTGGAAGATCCGCACCGCGACGTCGGGGGGATGGGCCTGGCACCGTACGCTCAGTGAACTCGACGCCGGTCAGGCCGGGTTCCACGGACCCGAAGGCCCGCCCGGCCGTTTCCCGGGTCGCGGCCGGTCACTGAACGGCAAGGCGAGCGGCAGCCGAAGGACGCCGCCGACTCACTGGTGAACGGTGAGTGTCATGGCGGTCACTTCTCTGCCGGGTTGCCCTGGGCGAGGCGGGAGATGTGGTCCCACTCCTCCAGCCCGGCGAGCCGGCCGGCGAACTCGGTGCGCAGCGCATCGAGACCGCCTGCGCCGAACAGCACCCGCAGCGGCGGATTCGGGGCGTCGGCCACTGCCAGTAGCGCCGCCGAGGTCGCGGCCGGATCGCCCGGGACGAAACCGCTCGCACTCGCACCGGCGTACAAAGCCTCCCGGGCGTGGGTGTAGGCCGGGTTCGGCTGCGATTGCGGAGAGGCTGCGGCCAGGCCGGTGGGGAACATGATCGGCTCGATCAAAGTGACGTGGATGCCGTACACCTCGACCTCGGCGGCCAGGGACTGGCTCATCGCTTCCAGGGCCCACTTGGAGGCCTGGTAGATGCCCAGCGCCGGGTAGGCGACCAGCCCGCCGATCGAGGAGACCTGCAGGATCCGGCCGGAGCGGCGCTCGCGCATCCCGGGCAGCACGGCTTGGGTGGTCCACAGCGCACCGAAGTAGTTGACATCCATCTGCGCGCGGGCCTGCTCGGCGCTGACCTCTTCGACCGCGCCGTGGAGCATGTGCCCGGCGTTGTTGACCAGGACATCGATGCTGCCGAACTGCCGTTCGGCAGCGTGGACTGCGGCGTCGACGGCAGCCCGGTCGGTGACGTCGAGTTCCAGCGGCAGCAGCCGGCTGCCGTAGCGGTCGGCAAGCGGTTTGAACACCGCTGCGTCGCGGGCGGTGGCGGCGACCTGGTCGCCGTGCTCAAGGATCGCCTCGGACCAGAGCGCGCCGAGCCCCCGGGAGGCGCCGGTGATGAACCATGTGCGGGCAGTAGCCATGCGATTTCTCCGTACGTGAGTCGGTGCAACCCAGCGTCGGTGGTTGGGCGCGCGGTAGGCAGAGTGAGGTTGTCCCTGGCTACCGCGTCGCCGGGACCGCAGACTTTTCGTCGTGGACACTCAGCAGCTCGCCCAGTTCCTCCGCATCCGGCGCGAGGCAATCAGCCCCGCCGATGTCGGCCTGGCCGCGGCCGGGCGGCGGCGTACGCCGGGGCTGCGCCGTGAGGAGGTGGCCGGGCTCGCCGGTATCTCGACCGACTACTACACCCGCCTCGAACAGGAGCGGGCCACGGCGACGCCGTCGGAGTCGGTGCTGCGCGCTCTGACCCGCGCGCTGCGGCTGAGCCTGGACGAACGCGATCACCTCTACCGGCTCGCCGGGCTGAACGTGCCGGACCGCCGGCGCGGCGACCGGCACGTCGCCCCAGCCCTGCTGGCCGTCCTCGACCGGCTCTACGACGTGCCCGCCCAGGTGATGACCGACCTCGGTGACACGCTGGTCCAGAACCACCTCGCCCGCGCCGTGTTCGGTGACCTCACCGGCCGCAGCGGCCCCGAAGCCAGCATCATCTACCGGTGGTTCACCGACCCCGGCACCCGCTGCGGGTACCCGGTCGAGGACCACGCCAACGAGTCGCGGGCCCTGGTCGCCGATCTGCGGGCCGCCGTCGGCCGCCGTGACGACGACCCCGCCCGCACCCTGGTCGACCAGCTGCGCCGCGACAGCCCCGAGTTCGCCGCATTGTGGGATCTGCACGACGTCGCCGTGATGCGGTGCCGCCGCAAGCGAATCCTGCACCCCGAGGTCGGCCTGCTCGATCTGGACTGCCAGTCATTGGTCGACGAGGACCGCACCCAGGTCCTCGCCCTGTTCTCGCCGGTCGCCGGTACCGCGACCGCTGAACGACTCACCCTGCTCGGCCTGACCAGCAAGCCCTACCCGTGAACCCGCACCCCGACGGCTCGCCAGGACCAGGTCCGGCACCGCGGGACCGCCTTCAGCCGCTAGGCAGGTCTACCACCGCGGATGTGATGGGCACGGTCATCGAGAGAAGGCCGGGACGGGTCGGCGTTGCCGCGGCACGTTCGGTTCAGGACAGGCGTCAGCAGCGCCGGGCCAGTGCTCCTCGTTGGCCTCGAACAGGACGCGGTCGCCGGGGCGGATGACCTCGATGGGTCCGCCGCGGCGCTGGCGCAAGCCGATCCCTTCGGTGGCGAAGACGGTTTGGCTCAGCGGGTGGCGGTGCCAGTGGGTGCGCGCGCCGGGCATGAAGTGCACGAGGTTGGCACTGCCCCGGGACGGGGCGGGAGCTGCGGCGACGGCGTCGATGCAGACGTCGCCGGTGAACCAGTCGGCCGGGCCCTTGATGGTGTTGATCCGGCGATGCTCCCATACACGAGGAGTCCGGACCCGGCGATGCAGGCGTGGAATCGACGCCGGCCGCCGGCACTCCGCGCCGATCAGCCGGACTCGGTGAGGTCGGTGGAAGCAGCCATCTCCGTTACCACGCGCAGTAGCCCGCTCAACGCGGGTGACGTGTTTCCGGGCGACCAGACCATCTCAGTTGGGGCGAACTCTCCGGTCAGCGGTACGAACACCACACCGGTGCGGCGAAGACTACTCGCTGACCGGGCCAGGCGCGTCACCCCGACGCCAGCCGCCACGAGGCCGAGCAGGCCTTGCACGCTCGCGTCCCGATGAACGACGTCGGGGGTGAATCCGGCCGCACGGAAGGAGCTGTCGAATGCCTGGTGCCAGGGTTCCCACGAGCTGCGTGGTGTCAGCACCCAGCGTTCGTCGGCCAGTTCCCCCAAGCCCAGTTCGGTGCGCCCCGCGAGCGGATGCTCCTCGGGCAGGACCGCGCACACCGGTTCGACGACCAGCGTCCTGGTCTTCAGGCCGTCCACCAGCGGAGGCCGGGTGAATGCGACGTCGTAGCGTCCCTTGAGCAGGCCGTCGACCAGCGGTGCGATCGTGGTTTCCTCCGTCGTCAACGTCAGACCCGGCAGCCGTTGTCGAACGGCCCGGACCACCGGCGGAAGCAGGTGGTTCGTGGTGGTGGCCAGGAAGGCGAGGCGCAGGGTACCGATATCGCCGCGCGCCGCCCGTGCCACGACCTCGACGGCCTCGTCGGCCCGGTCGAGTACCGCGCGGGCTTCGGGAAGGAAAAGGGCTCCGACCGGGGTCAGGCTGGTGCCCCGGGTGCCGCGGTCGAAGAGCTTCACGCCCAGCATGCGCTCGAGCAGGGTCATCTGCTGGGACAGGGACTGCTGGCTGATCATGAGCCGCTCGGCGGCACGCGTGTAGCTGGACTCCTCGGCGACGGCGACGAAGTATCTCAGCTGCCGAAGATCAGGTGTCACAGGAAGAGCTTACAACCGCGACAGGTAATCGGTGTTGGACGGCCATGAGGCCCCGAGACAACCATTGACCTCGGTGAATGAGGGATTGAAGGACACAGGAATGACACGCGGCACACAGGAACGCGGCAGGTTGATCACGGGCTGCTCGGTCGGATTCGGCCGGGATATCGCCTTGGCAACGCCGGCCTCCGGCGACCTGGCCATGGCCACAGCATTCCTCCGCGAAGGCCTGCCGACTTTACGTACACCGACGGTGACCGTGTCAGCACAACGATGCTGGACGTAAGGGAATCACTCTTCATGCGGACCGCGGTTACGGCGGCACTCTCCGTGTTCGGCAGCCGACATCGCAACCCGGAAGCCCCTCAGCCGCACCACATTCCCATCATGACCAGGACCGCCACGTCACTCTCCGATTACCCGGCCGGCTCAGCCACCTAGTCGGTCCCTTGTGACCACCGGCACACCGCAACTCGCTGGATCACGGCCAGTGCGCCTTGCGGCCCTGGTGCCCGTACGGCAGCGGCAGCAAACGCCTATCGAGCGAGGCGCGCGGGGCACCAGGTGCCCTGCCGCGCGAGCAGCGTCCACTCCCCGCGTCGAACCGAGCCTCAGGAAGCGCCACACGCCGCTGCCCGTCAACCCGTACACATGAAAGTCACACCATGATTCGCACTCCTCAAGAACTCAGCGACCGCATCGCGATCCGCGAACTCGTCGACGCCTACTCCCGCCACGCCGACCGACGCGACCCCGCACGACAAGCTGCACTGTTCACGAAGCACGCCCATCTCGCGACCTACTCCGGCGACCCCGCGACGAATTCGCCGGATGTGGAGCTGAACGGACGCGCCGAACTCCACAACGCCTTTGAAAGTCTGAAGAACCACACTGCGACGACCCACCTCAACGGTCAGAGCACGATCGATGTGGACGGCGATCGTGCCACCGGCGAAACCTACTGCCTCGCACATCACCTCTCGGAGCACGAGGGCGAACGCATACTCATGGTGATGGCGATCCGATACTTCGACGTATTCGTTCGCGTCGACGGCACCTGGCAATTCGATGATCGTGCACTGATCATCGATTGGGTCGACAGCCGAACCTCACACTCCTGACCCCACGGTCCAGCCCGCTCCAGCGTCCCTGGGGCGACGACTCCGCGCCGTTCATGGCCGCACCGCCGGCGTACCGGCATTCAATCTGTGAGGCGTGACCGGGCGCTGATCCTCCACACCACCGCGCGAGCCGGTATCGACCGGCAGACCCTGCGTGGCCGACCGTGGTTCCGCGCCTTCGGCCCGCGGCCGGGGTGGAGACGCTCCAACCTCAGGACGTCTGACCGTTCAGGCGACAAGGCGGTTACCCGCCTCAAGTCGACAGCCCCCCAACTCCTTTGAGCCCGAAACTCGGAAAGCATGCCAACGTGATCATCTATGACAAACTCTTCATCGGCGGCGCGTGGGTGAAGCCCAGCTCGGCAGAGCTGCTCGACATCCGCTCACCGCACGACCAGTCCTTGGTCGGACGTGCCGTGCAGGCCACCTCGGCCGACGTCGACAAGGCAGTGGCCGCCGCCCGGAACGCCTTCGACCACGGGCCGTGGCCGCTGACCACCCCCCAGGAACGGCAGGACCTGGTCGCCCGCTTCAACGAGCTTCACGCGGCGCGAGCCGCCGAAGCGGCCAGACTGATCAGCGCGGAGCGGGGCGCCCCTATCTGGTTCACCAGCTACCTCCAGACCGCGCTCGCGGGCCAGACGGACGCCTACCTGCGTGCCGCGGCGGCCTTCGGCTGGGAGGAGGCCCTCGACTCGTCCGGTGTGGCCAAGGGCTTGGTACGCCGGGAGCCCATTGGGGTGGTCGCCGCCGTGATCCCGTGGAACGCCCCTCATCAGTCGGCACTGACCAAGCTCGTCCCAGCCCTGCTGGCCGGCAACACGGTCATCCTCAAAGCCTCACCGGAGAACTCCCTGAGCGTGCTCATGCTCGCAGAGATCATCGCAGAGGCGGGATTTCCCGAGGGCGTGGTCAGCATCATGCCCGCGGACCGCGAGACCAGCGAGTATTTGGTCGCCCACCCTGACGTCGACAAGATCTCCTTCACCGGATCCACGGCTGCCGGAAGGCGGATCGCAGCGATCGCGGGTGAACAGCTCAAGCGGGTCAGCTTGGAGCTGGGCGGTAAGTCGGCCACGATCATCCTCGAGGACGCGGACCTCTCCGCCGTCACGGACGGCATCAAGTTCGCCTCGTTCGCCAACAATGCGGAAAATTGCCAGGCGCACACCCGAATCCTCGCTCCGAGAAGCCGTTACGAGGAGGTCGTCGCAGCGCTCAAGGCGACAGTGGAAAATCTCGTGGTGGGAGATCCCGCTGATTCAAGCACCTTCGTCGGCCCGATGGTAAGGGCGGACCAGCAGCGGCGGGTCCGATCGTACATCGAGCTGGGCATCACAGAGGGTGCCCGACTGGTCACCGGCGGGCCGGATGTGCCGGAAGGACTGGAGGGCGGCAACTACGTCAAGCCCACCCTGTTCGCCGACGTCGACAACCGCATGCGGATCGCGCAGGAGGAGATCTTCGGTCCCGTTCTCGTGGTGATCCCCTACGAGGACGAGGAGGACGCAATCCGGATCGCCAACGACTCGCCCTACGGCCTCGGCGGCGGTGTTTGGACGGCTGACACCGACCACGGTGTTGACATCGCCCGCCGAATCCGCACCGGATTCTTCATGGTGAACGCCGCGCCGGTGAGCTTTGAAGGCCCTTTCGGCGGCTACAAGGCCAGCGGCATCGGGCGAGAATTTGGCTCGGCGGGCCTCAGCGAATACGTTGAGCACAAAACGATCAATATCTGACCGCGCCGCGTCGGTGGTTCACCCTGCCTGCGCCGCAGCTGCCTGAAGGGTCCGTGGTCCGCACGGTCTCCGGGCCGGACCCGCGCGACTACGCTGACGCACTGGTGCAGGGTTCTGGAATGCCCGCCGAAGTCGCAGCCGTAATGGCAGCCTCCGCGATGCTCGACGGTCCTGGCACGGCCGGCCACCTGAAGCCCTCCCCGTAGCCAGCTTGGCCCGCGTTACGAAGTCTCAAGGACGGGGTGCGGTTGCGGTCCTCTGACCTCGGATAATGCGGTCTGTCAGCTCAGGCTGGCCGCGAGACCGGGTCGGCGCCCAGCCACACCAGCCGCACCACCGCGGCCTTGGGGGTCTGGCCCATTGGACGGAGGCGGTCCTCGGCCAGGAGGTCGAGTCCCACGTAGCGGCGGGCCCCGGTCCTTTCGTCGTTCTGTTCGGCGAGGACGGCACCGACCAGGACTTCTCCTGCCGACCATGTGACTACTGGGCGTTCAGGTCCCGCTGCCGCTCGCTGCCCCTGATCGCCACACTGGGGCAGCGGGCGGACTGCACCCATTTCAAGCAGGTGCTGGACAAGATCCGCGTCCCCAAAATCGGACCGGGCAGACACCACAAGAAGCCCGACAGTCTCATGGCGGACAAGGCCTACATCAACGGCCCGTGCCGCCCGTACCTGCGGCGCGGGGGCATCTGGCACACCATCCCGGCGAAGACCGGCAGGTAGCTGGACTCCTCGGCGACGGTTACGAAGATCTCAACTGCCGGAGCCAGGGGTCACAGGTAGGGCCTACAACTGCGACAGGTAGTCGATGTTGGACGGCGCTGGGTGTCGAGGCCAACGATTGACGCGGTGAACACCCCTTTGAAAGGCATGCGAATGACGAACGACACGCAGGGCCGCGTCTGGCTGATCACGGGCTGCTCGACCGGGTTCGGCCGGGAGATCACGCTGGCGGCGCTGGCCGCCGGCGACCGGGTCATGGCCACCGCGCGCCGTCCGGAGGCGCTCGCCGACCTCGCGCAGGTCGGCGGTGACCGGATCAGCTCGGCGGCACTCGACGTGACGGATCCGGCATCCATCCAGGCCGCGGTGAAGGCGACGCAGGCCGCGTTCGGCCGCATCGACGTCCTGGTGAACAACGCTGGGTTCACCATGCTCGGCGCCGTCGAGGAAACCTCCATGGACCAGCTGCGATCGCTGATGGAGGTCAACTTCTTCGGTATGGCGGAGGTCACCAAGGCGGTGGTTCCCGTGATGCGCGAGCAGGGCCGCGGGACGATCGTGCAGATGAGCTCCCAAGGCGGCCGGATGACCTACCCGGGGCTGGGCGGCTACGACGCGTCGAAACACGCGGTTGAGGCCCTCAGCGAGTCGCTGTCGAGTGAGCTGGCGCCGCTGGGCATTCGGGTACTGATTGTGGAACCCGGTATGTTTCGCACCAAGATCACCAAGAACATGGTCCTGGCTCCCGAGAACCCGGCATACGCGGCGACTTCGGGTGGCCTCCGCCAGATGGTCGCGGGAGTTCAGGGCAATGAACCAGGTGACCCTGCGAAGGCCGCGGCGGCCATTCTCGAGGTGCTCGACGCCGAGAACCCGCCCCTCCGTCTCGCACTCGGCGGTGATGCGGTCGACGCCATGCGTGAGCACCATGAGGCCCTGCTGTCCGACATGGTCACTTGGGACGCGTTGAGCCGCTCGACGGACATTTCGTGACGGCGCAGGCGCCGACAACTCGCCCCCGAGGACAAGTTCAGCTCGGACGGCTGGCGGCGCACCGGGGACCTCGGCCGATGCGCCCGGATGGGCGTCTCACGCTCACGGACAGGGTCAGGGATGTGATCCAGTCCGGTGGTGAGTGGATCTCCTGCGTCGAACTGAGGCTGAACTCCATCGCGGTTCCGTCCACGCCGAGCGCTGTAATCCCCTGATTTCCCGAATGCGGCTGCGATCGACCTGGGCGCCTCCCTTGGCCCGCATGCGGGCCGACCGGACGCTGCTGACACCCGAAGGAAAACAATGACCGACACTCACGGCCGCGCCGACATCCGCGACATGCTCGTCGTCCATGAGGCCTTCCGCAGGGCCTACGGCAAGATGCCCGGACTCGTCCTGGCCGTCTCCCCTGGCGACACGGCCAGGGCCGCCGTTGTGGCAGACCATATCGAGTTGATCAAGGAGTTCTTGCATCTACATCACAAGGGCGAGGACGAGTTGCTGTGGCCGAAGCTCATAGCGCGGGCGACGCAGGATGTGGCCCCGACGCTGGCGCTCATGGAAGAGCAGCACACTCAGATCGACGGCCTGATCGCCAAATGCTCTTCCAGTCTTGCGCGGTGGAGAAGGAATGCCGCCGCATCCGACCGTGACCAACTCGCTGCGGCGCTACGGGCGCTCGGTGAGGAACTGACAGCGCACTTGGCCCTCGAGGAGGCGGAGGTGCTGCCCATTGTCGACCGGTACGTCACCGCGGCCGAGTGGCACGAGCTGGGAGACCATGCCATCAACGGCCTTCCCAAGAAGAAGCTGCCCATCGTGTTCGGCATGCTGGCTTCTCTTGCCGAACCGGCGGTCGTCACGCTGATGCTGGCCAGCGCTCCCCTCGTGCCGCGCGTCATCATGCCTGTGCTGGGGCCGCGAGCCTTCGCGTCGCACGCCAGGAAGATCTATGGGGCCAGCGGTTTCTGAACCGCAGGCACGCATGGCACAGATGATTTGTGGATCTCGCGGGCGATGTAGCGCTTGAGGCAGCGAATGATCTCGCGGCGGCTCTTGCCCTCCCGCGTACGCCGTTCCAGGTAGACCCGGGTACGACTCACCACTGGCGACAGCGAGGAGGCCGGCGCGGTGGTTCCAGCGGGCCGGCTCCGCGGGAAACGCCACGGCCATGTATCTGGCGGGGGCGGCCCGTCACCGCAGGCGCATCCAAGGCCGCTGATCCGCCGTCGCATCACGACGGCGGATCAGGCACGCCCGACAGCCTCCGCCCCGCCGGCTGACCGGTCACATCACGAACCCAGTTGTCACTGCCCGGGGTCGGGCGGCCATCGCCGTCGAGTCCGAGGAAGGCCGAAACCGCCTGGCCCCGGCTGGTCTTCGTCGCACCCACCGAGGCCGGTGCGTTTTCGTTCCCGGTGCCGATCACCGTGCGGACCGGCACCGCGATACGACTAGAGGTCCACGACCGCCATGCCGGCCTCGTCGTAGCGCTGTCCGGCGACCTCGGGGAGTTCGGCGTCGATGCGCTCGAGATCGTCCTTCGTCAGCTCGACATCCACCGCGGCGACGTTCTGCTCCAGGTAGGTACGGCGCTTGGTGCCCGGAATCGGCACCATGTGCTCCCCCTGCGCCAGCACCCAGGCGATCGCGAGCTGCGCCGGCGTGACGCCCTTCTCTCCGGCGATCTCCTTCACCTTCTCCGCAAGCCTGAGGTTCGCCTGCAGGTTGTCGCCGGTGAAACGGGGTCCCGTGCGCCGGTAGTCGCCCTCGTCCAGGTCCTCCGGAGAGGAGAACCGGCCCGCGAGGAAGCCGCGTCCCAGCGGCGAGTAGGGCACGAACCCGATCCCGAGCTCACGGCAGGCGGGCAGCACCTCGGCCTCCGGGTCGCGGCTCCACAGCGAGTACTCGGTCTGCACGGCGGTGATCGGATGGACGGCGTTCGCACGGCGGATCGTCTCCGCCGACGCCTCGCTCAGGCCGATGTGACGCACCTTGCCCTCCGCCACCAGTTCCGCCATCGCCCCGACGGTCTCCTCGATCGGCACATTGGGGTCGACACGGTGCTGGTAGTAGAGGTCCACGTAGTCCGTGCCGAGCCGCTTGAGCGAGCCCTCGATCGAACTGCGTACGTGTTCCGCCGAACCGTCCTGCCGCCCGATGGTGCTCATGTCCCCCGGGGCGGCGTTGTCCATCCGGAAATTGAACTTCGTGGCGATCACGTACTCGTCGCGGTGTCCCTTGACCGCGCGTCCGATCAGCGACTCGTTCGTGAGCGGACCGTACATCTGGGCGGTGTCGAGGAAATTGACACCCATCTCGAGAGCCCGCTGGATGGTCTTGGCGGCCTCGTCCTCATCGGCTGTGCCGTAGAAGGCGGACATCCCCATGCAGCCCAGACCGATGGTCGAGACCTCCAGGTCCCGAAGCGTGCGCTGCTTCATGTTCGTCCCAGCCTTTCGTCGCGATTTTCGTTGTGCTGTTGGATGAGCTCGGAGCTCGCCTCGCCCCGTCCCGCCCGGCGAGCCGTGCCCGTCGCCTCCCGGCAGCCGCGCCGGTCCAACCGGGCTCCACGACCTCCATGGAGCCGCCGATCTCGTGAATCGGTATCTCGGCGGCGCGCTACGTACACGCTGTGAACACTAGGACTTCGCGTGCGCTCGAAGTCAAGGGACGCCTTCGGGCACGATCGCTCCCCGGTCCGGACCGCCGCTGCCCCGCCGGCAGCAGCCTCTCCCCCGCAACTTGTCCGACCAGCGGACGCCGCTGCCATCGCGCGGCCGTGGGAGCGAGGATGGGCAGGCAAGCGGGGCGAACGCTGGACTTGGGAGCGGAGCGCATGAGCACAGTCGCCGTCACAGGGGCCACCGGGAAGACCGGCCGGGTCGTGGTCGCGGATCTGGTGGAGCACGGGTACGACGTACTGGCCGTGGACATCGCGGTGGGACCCGCCGAGCGAGCGTGGGCGAACGGACTCGGCGTCCCGCTGCTGTGCGCCGACCTCACCGACTACGGTCAGGCCGTGGACGCCCTCAACGGAGCCGGAAGCGTCGTCCACCTGGCCAACATCCCGGCCCCCGGCCTCCACCCGGCCGCGCACACTCTCACCACCAACACGACGATGAACCACAACGTCTTCCTCGCCGCCGCGCACAACAAGCTGAGCCGCGTCGTGTGGGCGTCCAGCGAGACCACCCTCGGCCTGCCCTTCGATGTCCCGCCCCGCTACGCCCCCGTGGACGAGGACCACTATCCGTTTCCCACGTCGACCTATGCCCTGTCCAAGGTCCTCGGCGAGACCGCGGCCGAGCAGATCTCCGGTTGGTCGGGCATTCCGTTCGTGGCCCTGCGCCTGTCCAACGTCCACCTGGTGGAGGACTACGCGCTGGTGCCCGGATACTGGGCCGACCCGCACGCGCGCAAGTGGAACCTGTGGGGTTACGTGGACGCACGCGACGTGGCGCAGGCGTGCCGGCTCGGACTGACCGCCGCCGTCACGGGCGCGTCCAGCTACGTCATCGCCGCGGCCGACACAATCATGGACCGCCCCTCCGCGGAACTCCTCGCCACCGTCTTCCCCGATGTGAAGCCGACCCGCGAGATCGGCACGTACGAGACGCTGCTCAGCGTGCGGCGGGCCCGTGAGGTGCTGGGGTACGAGCCGCGGCACTCATGGCGGGACACCGTCGGCAACTGAGGCGCCGGGCAGTGCGCCGGGGGCGGGCCCCCGGCGCAATGGTCAGCTGCGCAGGTAGGAAGCCCCGTTGACGTCGACGATGGTGCCGCTGGCGAACACCGCCTCCGGCGAGGCCAGCCACAGCACCGCGGCCGCGACCTCCTGCGGGTGGGCAACCCGCCCGAACGGCGACTGCCGGCGCACCGCCTCGCCGTCCGGGCCTTCGAGGACCGAGCGGGCCATGTCGGTGTCCACGAAGCCCGGCGCCACCGTGCTCACGCTGATGTTCCTGTCGGCCAGCGCGACGGCCATCGACTGCCCGAAGGCGTTCAGCGCCGCCTTGGACGCGCCGTACGCCGGGCAGTCGGGTTCGCCGCGGAACGCCCCGCGGCTGGAGACGTTGACGACCGCACCGCCACCCGCCGCTACCAGGTGCGGCACCGCGCAGAACGTCGCGTTGGCCGCGCCGGTGAGATTGGTGCCGAGCGTCGCCGACCAGGCCGCCTGCCACTGTTCGTACGAGGTACTCGACGGCGGGTGCGCCAGGAACACGCCGGCATTGTTGACCAGCACGTCCAGGCGCCCCAGATCCGCGGCGGCCGTGTCCACGGCCCGCCGTACCGCCTCCGCGTCGGCCATGTCCGCCCGGACGGTGACGTGCCCCTCGCCCGGAAGTGACGCGGCCACCTGCTCGGCCTCCCGCGCGGACCTGTTGAAGTGCACCGCGACCCTGTCCCCGGCCTGCGCGAACGCCTCGGCGACGGCTTGGCCGATGCCCCGGGAAGCGCCCGTGACCAGCACGCCGCGGTTCACTTGGCCACCTCCGCGACACCGTCGATCAGCCGCTGCACGTCCTCGCCGTCGACGTACGGGGCGATCCCGGCACGCACCGCGCCGGTGTCGCCGAGCCCCAGCAGCCGCGATGCCTCCAGCGCGTAGAAGTTGCCCGCGGGGGCGTTCACACCGCGCCGCGCCAGCCGCTCGTAGACCTCCCGGCCGGGCACTCCCGCCACGGAGAAGAACACCGTCGGCGTACGGCGTGCCGGCGCGCCGTACAGCCGCACCTTGCCGATGCCCGACAGCCCTTCCAGCAGCCGTCCCAGCAGCTTCTCCTCGTACGCCTCGACCGCTCGCATCGACTCCAGCACCCGGCTGCGCCGCTCGCCCGCGGAGGACGCCAGTGAGGCGATGTAGTCCACGGCCGCGGTGGTGCCGGCGAGCATCTCGTACGGCAGGGTGCCCAGTTCGAAGCGTTCCGGCACGTCGTCGGTGGAGGGCAGCAGCTTGTCCGGGTGCAATTCCTCCCACAGTCCCGGGTCGGCGACCACGACACCGTGGTGGGGGCCGAAGAACTTGTAGGGCGAGCACGAGAAGAAGTCGGCGCCCAGGGTGGCCAGGTCGACCGGCGCGTGCGGCGTCAGGTGCACCCCGTCCACGTACAGCAAGGCCCCGGCCTCGTGGACGGCCGCGGCGATCGCCGCTATGTCGGGACGTGTGCCCAGCACGTTCGACGCCCCGGTGACCGCCACCAGCCGGGTTCGGCCGGAGAGCTGTTCCCGGACCGCGTCGACGCTCAACTCCCCGCTCCCGGGGTCGAAAGCGACCCACCGCACCACCGCACCCGCGGACTCGGCCGCCTGGATCCACGGCCGGATGTTGGCATCGTGGTCGAGACGGGTGACGACCACCTCGTCACCGGCAGTCCACTGCCGCGCCAGGGCCCGGGAGACGTCGTACGCCGCCTGCGTCGCCGACCGGGTGAAGACCACGCCGCGCGGCTCGCAGCCGAGCAGGTCCGCCATGGCCTGCCGCGCCTCCTTGACGACGTGCTCGGCACGGCGCTCGGCGGCTGTCACCGCGCCCCGGTTGGAGATGCCCGAGCACATCGCCTCGGCCATCGCCTCGGCGACCTGGCGGGGCACCTGTGAGCCACCCGGCCCGTCGAAGTGGGCCACCTTTTCCCTCAGCGCGGGGAAGTCGTCACGGATTCGCAGGACATCAAGATGCATGCGCCTATCCTGCCGGAGCGCGGATTCGGCGCGGACCGGGTCACACGGAGCCGGACCCGCCGGCCGGGCGGATGCCGGCCGCCCCGCTTCGGCCCAGCCGACTACCGCGCGCGCCACGCGGCCGCCACGCCTCGTACGCGGGGGGCCATCGTCGCGCTTCAGCCGTCGAAGCCCCCGCCGCCGAAGTCACCGCCGCCCCCGCCGCCGCCAAAGTCGCCGGGGTCGAAATCGGCGCCGGAGTAGTCGCCGCCCTGCTGGTCCGGGGCCGCGCCGTCGCCGACGGTGTCCCCGTAGGCGTAGGGAGTGGACAGGGCGCTGCCGAGCAGCGTGCCCGCGAGCAGGCCCGGCAGCAGACCGCCCCCGTAGTAGCCGGAGGCCCAGGGCGCGTACGCCGGTCCGGCCTCCCAGTACGGGCGGGGGCCGTGGGGTGTGCCGACCTGGCGGGCCATCGGCGCCTCGCCGTCGGCGAGCCGGGCGGCGTCGGCCGCGCACACCGGCACGACGCGCTCGGCGCCACCGCCCTGCGGGGTCCACGGCACGTCCTGCACCGAGGGGCCGTGGCGGGGGTCGAAGAAGCACGGCGGGCGACGCTCGGGCGGGGGGCGGCCCTCGATGCGAGCGTCGAGCGCGGCCAGCGCGAAGCGGCCCTCCTCGAGGGCCCGGCTGACGCCGCGGACGTCTTCTGGGGTACGCGCCCGGTCCATGGTGCCCTTCGCGGTGTCGTAGGCGTCCAGGGCCCGGGTGTACTCGGCCCGCATCGCGTCGTCAGCCGCGGGGCCGTTCGGCTCGAAGGCGATCCGGCTCAGCTCCTCGCCGAAGGCGGTGATGTCCTCGTCCACCACGGGCCGCAGCTCGTCGAGGCGGAGCCGGTCACTCTCCTCCCGGCGGCGCTTGGCGCGCCGGGAGAACACGAGGGCGCCGCCGCCTGCGACGAGTACGAGCACACCGAGGGCGACCAGCACACCGAGCCCGCCCGACCCCCCGTTGGTGGAGTCGGCGCCCCGCCAGCCGTCGGGTGCGGCCCCACCGGCCTGCGGCAGGGCCTGCTCCACGAAGCCGGTGACCATCGCCGCGGGATCGCCGGGGGCGGAGCGCTGGACCGCGCCGGTCAGGTTCTCCACCGCGTTGCGCGACATGACGGCGCGGTCGGCACCGGCGTCGAAGCGGTCGCCCAGGGCGACGGCGTACACACCGGTGATCCCGACCTTGGTACGCAGGTCCTGGAGAGCGGTCGCGCGGTCGAATCCGCCGTCGGCCGGGAGCACCGCGACGAAGACCGGCTTGTCCGCCTTCTCGATCTTCCGGGCGAGGGCGTCGGCCTCGGCCGGCCTCAGCACGTCGCGGGCCCGGGGGTCGACGTAGACCGGACCGCCGCGCAGAGCCGCGGCGGCGGTGTCGAGGCCGTCGGCGGCGCGTGCGACCGAGCCCGTCGCGAAGCCGAGGCAGAGAACTGCACAGATCACGGCGAGTACCGGCACAAGGCGGAGAATCCGCCGTACGGTCCCCATGACTACGACGTTAACGCAGATAGGACGCGCGCGACGGCGTCGGCAGCCCTTCCCCCAAGCGTCCGCGTTGTTCTCCTACGGGCTGAATCCGATCGCAGCGACTTACCATCACCTCTCAGGGCCACAGTGATCTTGACCGTCGGGCCGGCGTTCATCGGCGCAGGACGCTTCCGACAAGATGGGGGATGGCGCTGCCCTGGTGGCCGCCGGTGCCACGCGGGGTCAGTCTTCGGCTTCGGTCACCGGCTTTTGCCATGGCCACCGCCCGGTGATCTCGAGCTCCAGAGAAAAGCTCAGGAAGGTGCGGATGCCCACGATCACGGCCAGCACGCCGACGCTTGCGTACGTCGGTGCGACGGCGATTGTACGGATAATATCTCCGGCTACGAGGAACTCCAGCCCCAGCAGGATCGACCGCCCGACGCGACGGCGATAGCCGCGGTACACACCCGCTTGCCGGCGACTGAGCCGGACAGCCGCGAGGACCGTCGCCAAAAGCATTCCCACGACTATGACGGCTACGCCCGCGGCGTCAACGGCTCGACCGACCAGCTCCACGATGTGCTGGAACTCCACAGTATCCCCTATCGCGCCGACCCGAATCCGCTCGTTTGTGGTCCGCAGCCTTTCCTGCTACCGACACTTCGTTCCGAGTACCGGATACAGTCGGGGCTGGACGTGTTTCCACGGCATTCCCCCACGCAGAGGACAGGCACCATCGACGGCGCCCATCGAAAGCGTAACCAACGGAGGTGGCGAAGGCCTTTCCGGGCTGCGAGCTCCTCAGCGCATTCCATCGAGTGCTTCGTCAGTCGTCAGCAACGCATGGGCGAAGAAACGGTAGTTGATGATCGCCGCCTGATAGCCGTCGCCCCAGACCGGGTGTCGGGGTCCAGCTGTTGCATCCCTGACCACGGCGACCTCAAATCCCTCCTCGATGAGGTGACGCATGTGGGACTCGACGCACATGTTCGCCAGCATCCCGCCGAGAATAATCCTTTGCATTCCCCGCTTGCGCAGTTGCAGTACCAGGTCATTGGTTTCCGGTCCGAATACCTTGTGCGGGCTGGAGACCACCGTTCTGCCGTCTTCGATATAGGGCTTGAAGCGGTCCAGCCAGTCTGCTCCAGAGTTTCGGAACCCAGTCAGATCGAGCTGTCCCGTCCGTGCGAACGTGTGGGTCTCCAGCTCGCTCGTCTCGAGCGGCCCGTTCATTCGCCATCCGCTGTCGGTCGGGTAGAAGTAATGGGGCGAGATGAAGACCTCATATCCGCCCGCCTTCGCCGCCTCGAAGATTCTCTCCATATTCTCGACGGTCCCATTCTCTGTGACGCTCGCCCCCACAACGTCCCAGTTCGCTCCGTCCTCGCTCAGCACGTCGTTCTGTGGGTCAATGAACACAACCGCCGTGTCGGTCTTCTTGATTTCCACCTGGCGCTCCTCACGCGATAACACACCACCGGTGCGACAAGTACTCGGTACAGCGGATGTCCTCCCGAAGCACATTGCGGGCCGATGACGCGAGGTCTCTTCCTCAGCCGGGGCGGCGGATTGTTCCGCCACCAAGCGACATCACTCGAGTGCCGTGCTCGTCTTCGGTGTGCGTGCCCTGAGGAGGCGCCGTCTCGATCATTCGGCCCTGCGTCCACTTTGCCCCATCGCGGGATGTTCCGCATCGGTGAATTGCTGCACTTCGGTCGCCGGACCCCGTCCTCCCGCGGTCGAGAACTTCCCCCAGGTCGTCGGGGCTTCGGTTGCCGGAGTTCTTGCGGTGATCGGTTCATCCATGTCTTCTGGCGATACGGAACCCACCGCAGATGCGCGCCAGTCACCGTCCGCCCTGTTGTGACTTGATGACGGCGAGAGGCATATCACCCAAACGATCAAGGGCTTCCGAACGTCGGCGCCGCCCCGGCTTCAGCGGGAGGGGGCTGCGTTCGCGACCGGTCCGCCGGGGCGGGGCCACCTTTCACGAGAGTTGGCGCCGCGGCCGTCCCGGCCTGGGGCCGAGGGAGTTGCCGCCGCGGCTGCCCCAAGGCGGTTACCCTGCGGCCGTGTTCGACGGATTCGAGATGACGGAGGCGTACGCCTCCTCGATGGTCACGGTCATCCCGGTGATGCTGCTCATCGGGGCTGTGGAGGGCGCAGGTCTGATCAGGCGATGGAAGGACGATCCCGGCAAGATCAAGGACTGGGAAGTGGCGGCGCTACCCCTGTACCTGGGGGTGGCGTTCAGCCACGTCGTGGTCGAGATCGTGCTGATGGTCTGGCTTGCCACCCCGCACGTCCGGCCGAAGTCGCCGTTCCTCGCGCTGTCCACTGCCTCCGTAGCGGGCGTGGGCTTCCTGTCGCTCATCGCCGCGATGGTCTCGCCGGCCGTCGACCTGTGGGAAGTCCTCCGAGCTCGCCGCGCCGGCCTGAGGGGCGAGTCCCGTACCGCCGGCACAGGTGCCCCGGAAGCGACAGAGGCGCCCGATTCCGCGGACGGGTGACGAGGCGTCGCGCGCAGAGGGCACGCGTTCCCCGCGAACGGGGCTTCGCCGGTACGCCGGAAGGGCGCGGCCGCGGAGGTTCAAGGTCGCCAGGTGTCGGAGGGTGGTTCGGGGTGGGACCGGGTGAGTTCCGGCTCCAGGCCCTGCGCGGGCGTGGTGAGGGGGCGTCCGATGTCGGCGCGCCAGGCCTGGAAGGTGAGTGTGGTGGCGGTGACGACGACCAGGCCCAGCAGCCAGCCACCCATCACGTCGCTGACCCAGTGCACGCCCAACGCCACTCGGGTCCAGCCGACGCCCAGTACCGTGATTCCCGCCAGGGCCCACGGCAGCGGGCGCCAGGCCCTGGGCACCATGGGAAGCAGGGCCAGCACCAGAACGGCACAGGAAGTAGTGGCCGTCATGGCATGGCCCGAGGGGAAGGAGAAGCCGGGAGCGTGGGCGACCGGGTCCGGCAGGTGAGGGCGGGCGCGTTCCACGGTGTTCTTGGCGAGCAGCCCGGTCAGCCCGCCGGCGACGGCGGTGACGGCGGCCCAGGCCGCGAGGCGCCAGGCCCGACGGGTCAGCAGCCACACCACCGTTGCGGCGACCAGCGTGCGCAGGGTGACAGGGTTCCAGACGACGTCGGTGAGGAACCGCAGGATCCGCACCAGGCCGGGATGGTCCACGGCGGTGCGGTGCAGATGGCCGGCGGCGCCCTGGTCCAGGCGGCGCAATGGCGGCCATCGGGATTCCACGAGCAGTACGGCGAGAGCGAAGGGCACCGCCGTGATGGCGGTGACGGTCGTGGCGGCCACCAGCCGGGCGCCGAGACGGGCGTCGGGTCCGAAGTGGCGGGTGAAGTGCGGTGTCATGGGCGCGGTGTCCTTCGCTGTCTCGGGCGGGTCGTCACACGCCGGGGTCGTCGCCGGCCGGTGGCTTGACGCCGGCTCGCATCGCCTCCAGTTGCGCGGCGAACGCCAGCCCGAGGAAGAGCGCGATCGACGTGAGATAGGACCACAGCAACAGGGCGACGAAGGCGCTGAGCGGCCCGTACATGCTGGTGAAGGATCCGCTCGCTCCGACGTACAGGCTCAGGGCCCAGGTCGACGCGCTCCACAGCAGCAGGTAGACCGTCGCCCCGAACGCGAGCCAGGTGTAGCCGGGTTGGGCGCGGCGCGGTGAGCGGCGGAAGATCGCGCTGGTGGCCAGCATCGCGAGGAGGATGCCGAGGGGCCAGCGCAGGACGTCCCAGGCGCGGGTGGTGGCGGTGCCCAGGTGGTAGACCTGCGCGAGGGCATGGGTCAGGTCGGCGCCCAGAACAGTGAGGACGAAGCTGAGGCCCAGCGGCGCCCCGGCCAGCACGGCCATCACCAACCCCCGGCTGTACTTCCGGAGGAAGGGACGGTCGCGTTCCACGCCGTAGATGCGGTTGGCCCCGCGTTCGACCTGGCACAGGCCGGTCGTGACGTTGACGACGGAGAACAGCAGCCCGAGCCACAGGGCGGCCTGGCCGGCGCCGTCGGTGTGCCGGCGGCTTTGCCTCAGGGCGTCGTCCACCACGTCCTGGCTGGGTCCGCCGGCGATCCGGCTGATGGTCAGTTCGGCGACGCGGCCGATGTCGTCGGTGTGCAGAACACCTGACAGGCCGATCACGGCGATGGCCAAGGGGACGATCGACAGGACCGTCTGCAGGGCCAGCGCCCGGGAGTGGCTGAAGCCGTCGGCGTAGCGGAACCGCACGAAGGAGTCGCGCAGCAGGGCCCAACCGCCGTATCGGCGCAGTGCCGCCCACGCCTCGTCCCCGGAGAGTTCGTCGCCTCGCACGTCGGCTCGTTGCGGGACGCGGGTGGCTGTGCCCATGGTTCTCCTGACCTCGTGATGTCCGTGCGGATGGTGAGGGGCTTCAGCCGCCGGAGGTGACGGCGCGGTCGCCGGGGGTGCGGGCGTCGGCAGGCTCCAGGGCACGGCCGGTGGCGGGGAGGTGGATGCGCAGCGCCGCCGGTTGCACCTGGGCGGTCAGCCGGGTGCCGTCGGCGACGACGTCCCCGTCGAGTTCGCGTGCCTGGGGCGTGGCGAAGGCGATGTCGATCCGCCGGGCCTGGAAGTACTCCAGTGCCCCGTGGGCCACCAGCGGGCCGATCGTGGTGCCGGGACTGCGGCGCTCCGCGCGGCGGCGGGGCAGCATGCGCGCGCCCAGATATCCGGCGGCAGCCGCCCATCCTGCGGGGCCACGGGGGTTGAGCAGCACCAGCTCCAGAAATCCGCTGTCGGGGCGTGCCCGGGGCAGCAGCGGCAGCCCGCCTTGGAGGGCGCCCACATTACCGATGAGGACCATCCGTGCCCGGCGCCGCAGCTCCGGGCCGCCGTCCAGCCGGATCGTCAGGCGCATCCGCGGGTCGGTGAGATGGCCGATCCCCGAGAGGGCGTAGGCGCTCCAGCCAAGGCGCGCTTTGAGGCGGTCGGACGCGTCGCGCACCATGGCGGCGTCGAGGCCGGCGCCCGCCATGACGGTGAAGCAGGTGGCGGGCAGCCCGTCGCCGTGCACCCGGCCCACGTCGATGCCGGCGGGCGCCCCGGCCAGTGCCTGCTCCAGTGCGGTGGCCGCATCGGTGGGCAGGTGGAGGTTGCGGGCCAGCAGATTGCCGGTGCCGCAGGGCACGATGGCCATCGCAGTGCCCGTGTCGATGAGGGTTCCTGCGCAGGCACGTACGGTGCCGTCGCCGCCGCAGACCACGACCAGGGCGGTCTCGGGTACCGCGGCCAGCGCCGCCAGTTCACCGCTGGGGTGCTCCGCCGTGGTGGACGTCCACTGCTGGTCGGTATAGCCGTGGCGGCTCAGGACGGCGCGGACCTTCCCGGCCAGCTCGTCAGGGCAGGCGTGCGGATGCCGTACGACGACCACTCGGCGGCCGCCGGGGCCCGCAGCAGCGTCGGCGCGGAAACGGCGGCCGGGCGGCCGGCCGGTGAAACCGACGGCAGGCGGCACGGCCCGGGTCATGACGAACAGGGTGCAGGCACCGTTGAGGAGACCGCCGATGACGTCAGTGGGGTGGTGCATCCCCGCGTACAGCCGTGAAAACGCCACAGTGGCCGGAATGAGCAGCAACGCCACCACCGCCGGCAGCCGCCACGGCCCCCGCAGCCCGGCCACCGCGAGTACCGCCAGCCCTCCGTAGAGGGCGAGCGCGGCTCCCACGTGTCCGGAGGGAAAACTCGAAGTCGGCGGCGCCTGCTCCAGATGCACAACGTCCGGACGGGACCGGTTCACGCACACGGTGACCAGGACGAAGACCGCCGACTGCGCGGCCACCGCTCCCCCCAGGAAAAGCGCCTCACCCCACCGCGGGCGTCGCGGGAGCACGAGCAACGCCACCATGCAGACGAAGGTCACCGCGATAACGCCCTGCGTACCGGCGATCGTCGACAGCGCCTGCGCGACGGCATCGCCCACCTCGGTGCGGTGTGCGGCCAGAGCCCGGTTCACCCCGTCCTCCAGCGACGATGGCCGGCCGGCTGCCCACGGGCCGGTGACCAGCGCACCCAGCGCCACGAGCAGCACCCACTGAACGGGCAGCAGCAGGAGCCAACGTGGCCGTATCACGGCCGCACCGCTATCAGTCCTCATGGATGGCGTGTTACCCGCCCTCGGCAGGTAATGGCGCTCCCCCGCCCTCGGGCCGAAAGGTCGCTGCCGCGAAGGTCACTTGCAGCGCTGGGCGGGACTGGGTCGCGGACACGAAGCGAGCGTGCTCGGCCGGCCGCCGGCAGTTCTTGCGCTCGCTGTTGTGAACCACGGATCCGACAAGGTCGCGAAGCTGTAGTGGAGTACTAATCCGCCTGCAGGACGAAGAACAGGAAGCACAGGAATCGGGGCTGGGCCGCGATGGCCTCGGGGAACAGTTCCCGGGCGGCGGGGTCGGGATCCGGCTCGCTGATGACCGTTATCCGGAAGCCTGCCGCGGTGAACGCATCGGTCATCGCATGCAGCGGCCTGTGCCAGAGACTGATCAGGGCGGTCTGGCCGTCCATGGTCCACTCTTCGGTCCAGTTGGTGGTGTCGAAATAGCCGTACTCGGCGGCGCGGCCGACTTGGCGGTGCATGGTGGCGACGACGAAGGGATGGTCGACGGACGCGATCAGTCGTCCGCCGGGCTTGAGTACGCGTCGCAACTCGGCCAGCGCCGGCTCCCAGTCCTCCAAGTAGTGAAGCACCAGGGACGCGACGACATCGTCGAACGTGTCGTCGGCGTAGGGAAGGGGGCTGCCCAGGTCGGCCACCTGCAAGTCAGCACCCTCGCCGAGCCTGCGCCGGGCCAGCTCCAGCATCCCGGCACTCGCATCGAACCCGCTCACGAGGGCGCCGCGGTCGCGCAGCGCCGCGAACAGGGCCCCGGCGCCGCAGCCGGCGTCGAGAATCCGCCGGCCGGCCACGTCCCCGGCGAGGGCGAGCATCGCGGGACGCTCGTAGTGGGCATTGATGAGGTTGGTTTCGTTTTCGCTCGTGTACGCCTCGGCGAAGCCGGTGTAGTCGTTGATCTTCGGCTGATCCACCGTCACAGCGGGCGGCGAGGTACGCCCGGTGTGGCTCGCGTGCCCTTGTTGCTCGTCAGAAGTCATGGTGCGAGGGACGTCGGCCGTATCACCCCGGTTCCTGGCGGCGGAAGAGCATGACGCTTGCCCCTGCCCGACCGATGGGCAGGCCCGTTCTGATCCGATCCCCTGACCATGCAGGTGGTCAGGTGCGTCCTTCCGTGGCGAGCCGCACCAAAACCTCTATGTCCGGAACCTCAAGGGCTGGTATCCGCAACCACTGGTACGGCCAGCCGTACTGGCCCGCGTTCCTGTCGCGGAATTCCATGCGCAGGCGTGAGCCGAGATCGTCTTCGAACATGCTGACGGGGACATAGCTGTAACGCAGGGAGGTGATGTCCTCCCAGGGCACTGCCGTGCCGTCGTGAAGCAAGCCGTCCGCGGTGGCGGTGAGAGGACCGAACTCCACACGGCCACCCTCCGCCAGGGTGGCTTTGGCCTCAGCCACATGCAGTTCGGTGACATGGTCGCGTATGCGCTCAAGAAGCGGCCAGATGGTGGAAGGCGGATGGTCGGCGATCACGCCCGTTACGAAGACCGACTTCGGTGTGACCACTGGCGGGTCTGTCAGCCGCAAGGCCACGACGGTGCCGTCAGTGAACGCCAGCCGCTGCACGTGCACCCACCGAGTGACCACTGTGTCGTCCACGGCGGGGTCCACCTCCATGTCGTTGGCGGTCCAGATATGGGCGACCTCGGCCCAGGGGTACACCCGTTGCGCAGCAGCACCGTGCCCCCCGTCGCCGTCATCATCGGCCAGCGTGAGACCAGCATCGTGAACGGACAGTGTCACCGCCCTCAGTCCGTCAGAGCCCTCGATCTGCCCGGGCAAGGTCCCGTGCACCGGCCCCATGGAAGCGCCCTGCCTCTCGGCAACCGCCTCGACGCCCTTCGCCTTCCGGGCCTTCCCCCACCAGCGGGCCATCCGTCGCCCCTCCCCTGAGTGCAACCCCGGTCACCGGTTGCGACGGCATCCCGCTCAGCACCCTACCGACGACGTCATCCCCAGCCCCAGCCCCTTTCACTCGGTCATCAGACCGGTGGCACCTGCGCCACCCACGAGAGGACCGCATCCCGTGGATCCTAGACAGCGGCTCGACCGGAGTTCCATGACTCCGCAGGTGGCGGAGGCCTCCAGTGACGACTCGGCAGGGGATCTCTCATCCGCCCTGTCGGGGGTCGGACTACGGCTGCTGCTTCCTGCGGCCGGCGGAGGCTTGCTGGATGTCTGCGCCGGAGCTGACGTGCCGCTGGGTCTCCTGGGGGCCGTGCCAGTCCAGACACATGACGGTGGCGTCGTCTTCGAGCCGGCCGCCGGCGGCGTCCCTGACTGCGGACGTCAGCGTCAGCGCGGTCTCCCGCGGATGCAGGTCCCGGGTGCGCTCCAACAAGGCCGGCAGGTCGACCTCCTGTCCATGATGCTCGAGCATGCCGTCCGTCAGCATGAGCAGACGGTCGCCGGGGCGCAGATCAATGTCCTGAACCCGGTAGGGGTGCGGCACATGGACGGACAGCCCGAAGGGGTGGTCCACCTCGCAGGTGATCACCTCTGCGACCCCCTTGCGTATGCGCAGTGGCCAGGGGTGACCGGCGTTGACGAACTGGGCCTGCCCGGTGTGGAGACTGATACGCAGAAGCTGCCCAGTGGCGTGGCCATGGCCGTGCTCGCCCAGTGCCTTGTCGGCCCGACAGGCCTGCTCGGCCAGGTCGGCTCCTGCACGCCGGGCGCCCCGCAGCGCGCCCACCAGGACCGTGGCGGCCAGAGCGGCGTCGATGTCGTGACCCATGGGGTCGGTCACCGACAGATGCAGGGAGTCCCGGTCCACGGTGTAGTCGAAGGTGTCGCCACTGAGATCTTCGGAGGGCTCCAGACTCCCGCACAGTGTGAACTGCGCAGCCTCGCACGACAGCGACGGGGGCAGGAGTTGATACTGGATTTCTGCTGCCAGGGTGGGCGGCCTGGAGCGTTTGCCCCAGGTGTAGAAATCGGTGAAGCGCCCGTTGGCTATCACTACATAGGCCAGGACGTGGGCGGCTTCCCCGACCGCATCAAGGACATCTTCGCAGGGGGCAGCCGGCATGAGCAGGTCCAGCAGTCCGATGGCGTCCCCCCGGTTCGTAACCGGCACGATCACCCGCTGCTCTCCGCCCGTCACCTCCTGGTACAGCCGCTGGGTACGGATCACCTCCTCGTAGACGCTGCCGAACAAGGGGATCCGTTCCGCTTCCCGCTCTCCCCCCACTGCCCCGGCGGTGGACAGCCGCGCCACCGCCTTCCCCGTCAAGTCCACGATGAGGAAAGAGACCTTCGTAGCCTGAAAACGCCGCCGCAGGCTCTCCGCGACCACGTCGACAGCGTCCGCCGGCGCCGCTGTCTCCGCCGCCGTCAGCAGCCGGGGAAGTCCACTCTCTCCACCACTCACGGCCGCGGCCCCTTCCACCCGCCCTCACTCCAGCTTGGCCAGGGCAGCGGTGATCGTCAATCCCTGCCCACTCACGGTAAAGATCGGCACAGTGAGCTCCGCGGCACTGCCCTCCGGCACGGTCGGCGCGTAGCGCCCTGCTTGTGGAAGCCGAGCGGGTGGACGCAGTCCACCAGGAGCTTGCCGGCCAGGTCCGTCCGCAGCGGCTGCCGGATCTCAGCGAGGCCGTCCCACAATACGGCGACGCTCACGACGTCGCTGCGCCGCGCGCACTCGGCGTTGTCAGCGCCCTCCACACAAGGTGATCGTCATGCGCGCTGTAACGCTGGACACCGTCCCCGCCGCCCCCGCGGTGACCGAGGTCGACACTCCGAGACCGGAGGCCGGTGAACTGCTGGTGAAGGTGGCCGCCTCCTCCGTGAACGGCTTCGACGCCGCCACGGCGGCCGGTTACGGACTGCTGGACTGGGCAACAAACGCGGATACGCCGGGCGCCTGAAATTCCTTACTGACCGCTGACGGCCGGGCCCGTAACCCGCCGTGAGGCGGTTTCGGTCCCTAATGTCGGCCTCATGCTGGTACTTGTCACTGGAGGGGCGGGCTTCATCGGCTCGCACATCGTCACCGCCCTCACCTCGGCGGGCCATGGCGTTCGGGTCCTGGACGCGCTGCTGCCCGCCGCGCACCGTACGGCGCCGCCCGTGCCGGAGGGGGTGGACTGGCGGCAGGCCGATGTCCGTGACCGGGCGGCGGTCGAGGAGGCCCTGCACGATGTGGACGCGGTGTGCCACCAGGCCGCAATGGTGGGGCTGGGCAAGGATTTCGCCGATGCGCCCGACTACGTGGGGTGCAATGACCTCGGCACTGCGGTGCTCTTGGCGGGCATGGCGCGGGCGGGGGTGCGACGGCTGGTGCTCGCCGGTTCGATGGTGGTGTACGGCGAGGGGCGGTACGAGTGCGCGCGACACGGCGTCGTACGGCCGGGACCGCGCCGGGTGGCGGATCTGGATGCCGGCCACTTCGAGCCGCCGTGCCCGCGATGCGGCGAGCCGCTGGCCCCGGGGCTGGTGGACGAGGACGCACCCGCCGATCCACGTAACGTCTACGCGGCCACCAAACTCGCCCAGGAGCATCTGGCCGCCGCCTGGGCGCGTGCCGCGGGCGGACGCGCGGTGTCGTTGCGCTATCACAATGTCTACGGACCCGGCATGCCCAGGGACACCCCGTATGCGGGGGTCGCGTCGCTGTTCCGCTCGGCGCTGGCGCGGGGTGAGGCGCCAAGGGTGTTCGAGGACGGCGGGCAGCGGCGGGACTTCGTCCATGTGCGGGACGTCGCCGCCGCGAACGTCCTGGCGATTTCGGGTGCGGGCGAGGTCTCCGAAGGGCGCCTGCGGACGTACAACGTGGGCAGCGGCGACGTCCACACGGTCGGCGAGCTGGCATCCGCCCTGGCGGTTTCCCGCGGAGGCCCGGCACCGGTGACGACCGGGGAGTACCGGTTGGGGGACGTCCGGCACATCACGGCGTCGTCGCGGCGGCTGCGGGACGAACTGGGCTGGAAGCCGGAGATCCCGTTCGCCGACGGAGTGGCGGAGTTCGCGTCGGCGCCACTGCGGGGCTGACGGCGCGGGGGCCGGGCACGGGCCCGGCCCTCAGACCGCGGCGGGAAGACGGACCTCGAAGCTGCAACCGCCCGGCACGTTGCGGACGGCGGCGCGGCCGTGGTGGGCTTCGACGATGCCCCGAACGATGGCCAGCCCGAGCCCCGCTCCGGCCGGAGGGGTGCGGGCATCGGTGCCGCGCCAGCCCGTGTCGAAGACCCGGGGAAGTTCTTCCGGCGGAATGCCACCGCAGCCGTCGGTCACCGACAGCACCACGGAGTCGGCCTCGCGGCGGGCCGCTACGGCGACCGTGCCGTCGGCCGGTGTCCGGTGGATGGCGTTGACGAGGAGGTTGGCCAGGACGCGGGTCATCTCGCGGCCGTCCACCTCCACCGGTACCGGCTCGACCCCGTGGCCGACCAGCGAGACCCCGTGCCGGCGGGCGAGCGCGTCGGCGCCCGCGATGGCGTCGCCCACCAGGTCGTAAACGGACATGCGGGCGGGCGCGAGGCTGAGCACTCCGGCCTGGATACGGGAGAGTTCGAAGAGATCGCCGACCATGCCGCTGAGCCGTTCCACCTCGGCGCGGATCTGGCTGTGGTAGCGCGTGGGGTCGGCCGCGACCCCGTCCTCCAGGGCCTCGGTCATGGCACGCAGTCCGGCGAGCGGGGTGCGCAGGTCGTGGGAGATCCAGGCGACCAACTCGCGGCGGGATGCCTCCAGGGCGCGTTCGCGCTCCCGGGACTGGGCCAGTTTGGCACTGGTGGCCGCTAGTTCGCGGCCCAGTTCGGCGAGTTCGGCGGTCGGCGCGTTGGGCGGGGCGGCGAAGGTGTCGCTGTCGCCGAAGGCGCGGGTCGCCGCCGTCAGCGCGCGGCTGCCCGCCACCACCCGGCGCCCGAGCAGCACCGCCATGGCCAGGGAGATCACCGCCGCGATCGCGCATACGGCGGTCACCACACCCAGGTCGTGGCCCGAAAGGAACATCGCCTCGGCGACCGACAGCGTGCCCGCGAGCATCGCCGCGACGGTCGCGGCCGCCACGACGGCGAGCGACGTGGCCACCGAGCGCTCGCGCAGCAGCCACAGCGCGCCCGCGCCGAGCAATCCGGCCGCCACGGCGCCGAGGGTCGCGTAGGCGAGGATGAGCAGCAGGTCATGCATGGTCGGGGCCCTCCGGCGCCTTGGTGTCGCCGGGTGGGTCGAAACGGTAGCCGACGCCCCAAACGGTGCTGATGAACCGGGGTGTGGCCGGGTCCGTCTCGATTTTCTCGCGCAGCCGTCGCACATGGACGGTGACGGTCGACAGGTCGCCGAACTCCCAGCCCCATACGCGGCGCATCAGTTCCTCGCGGCCCAGGACCCGGCCGGGGTGCCGGAGAAAGAAGGCGAGCAGGTCGAACTCGCGCACGGTCAGGGCGAGTTCAGTGCCACTGCGGAGGGCGCGGCGGGCAGCCGGGTCCAGGGCGAGCGGGTCCGCCCGCAACCAGGACCCGGCGGCGGCCGGGGGCGAGCCCGCGCGGCGCAGTACGGCGGTCACGCGCAGGGCCAGTTCGCGCGGGCTGAACGGCTTGGTGACGTAATCGTCGGCCCCCACCTCCAGACCGAGGATCCGGTCGTCCTCGTCGCCGCGGGCCGTCAGCATCACCACCGGCACACGGCCCTGTTCCTCCCTGATGCGGCGGCACACCTCGAACCCGTCGAGGCCGGGCAGCATCAGATCCAGAACGACCAGGTCGGGACGGATCGCGGCCGCTTGGGCCACGGCGGAGGGGCCGTCGGCGGCCCGGTTCACCGTGTAACCGGCGCGGTCCAGGTAGGTGGCGACGATCTCCGAGACGGTCGGGTCGTCGTCCACCACAAGGACGCGGGCCGCGGGCTCTGCTGTCGTGGTGCTCACGGCGCCGAGTCTCGCACCGGGATCGCCACAGGACCGGGGGGCGCTCGCCGCTGTCCGCGTTTCGTAAGAGTGCGCTATCCGAAATGCCCGGTTCGCGTTCGTAAGGTGTCCAGGGTGACCAAGCCTTCCACGCCTCCGGCCGACGCTCCCGTCGGCAATCGTGATCTTCCCGTCGATGTCGTGCTGCCGTGCCTGGACGAGGCCGAGGCCCTGCCCTGGGTGCTGGAACGCATTCCTCCCGGCTGGCGCGCCATCGTGGTCGACAACGGCTCCACCGACGGCTCCGCGGAGCTGGCCGCGTCGCTCGGCGCGTACGTCGTCCGCGAGCCGCGCCGGGGTTTCGGCGCCGCCTGCCACGCGGGGCTGACCGCCGCGACGGCGGACGTGGTGTGCTTCTGCGACTGCGACGCCTCCCTTGACCCCGGCCTGCTGCCGTCCGTCGCCCGGGCGGTGCTGGACGGCGGCGCCGACCTCGTGCTGGGACGCCGGCGGCCGACCGTGCGCGGGGCGTGGCCGCCGCACGCGCGGCTCGCGAACTGGGAGCTGGCCCGCATGATCCGCCGCCGTACCGGCCTGCGGCTGCACGACCTCGGTCCCATGCGCGCCGCCCGGCGCGAGGCCCTGCTCGGCCTCGGGCTGACCGACCGGCGCTCCGGCTACCCGCTGCAGATGCTGGTGCGGGCCGCCGACGCGGGCTGGCGGGTACGCGAGACGGACGTGCCGTACACCCCGCGTGTGGGCCGTTCCAAGGTCACCGGAACCTGGCGCGGCACCTGGCACGCGGTACGCGACATGCGGGCAGTGCTCGCCGAGCCGGCGCGGGGGCGACAGCCGCGGCCGCCGGCGCCCGCGGACAGAACCGGAGAGGCACGATGAGCCGACCGCACCGGCACCCCGCCCCTGGTCCGGGCAGCGTCCGCCACGCGACACCCCCACACGCCCGGCCGTCCGCGCCTTCGGCTCCGTCGGCCGATGCCCCCACCGGACATCCGGCGGCCCAAGGCGCGGCCGCGGGTGACCCGACCGGCGGGGGGCACGCCATCGGCCACCACGCTGCCGGGCCCGCCACGCGCCGCCTGCCCCAGGACAGTTCGACCAGCCCCGCCGAGCCCCATGACGGCGCGGCAGACCGGGTCACCCTCCTGGTCATCGCCAAGGAACCGGTGCCCGGCCGGGTCAAGACCCGGCTCACGCCCCCTTACGCCCCCTGGCAGGCAGCCGTGCTCGCCGAAGCGGCCCTCGCCGACACCCTCGACGCGGTGCTGCGGACCCCGGCCCGGCGCAGAGTGCTGGTGCTGGAGGGCATGCCCGGGCGCTGGCTGCCACCCGGCTACGCGGTCGTGCCGCAAGTGGCGGGGGGACTCGACGAACGGCTCGCGGCGGCCTTCGCCGGCTGTCACGACGGGCCCGCGCTGCTGATCGGCATGGACACCCCACAGGTCACCCCGGAACTCCTCGCCCCCGCGCTGACACCCGGCGGATGGGAGGGCTGCGACGCGTGGATCGGCCCGGCCGCCGACGGCGGATTCTGGGCACTGGGTCTGGCCGAGCCTGCGCTGGCCCCCGCACTCATCCGAGGTGTGCCGATGTCCACCGACCGCACCGGAGAGATCCAGCGGCGCCGCCTGGCGGACGCGGGCCTGCGGGTACGCGACCTGCCGGCCCTGCGGGACGTCGACACAGCGGCCGACGCCGCCGAAGTCGCGGCAACCGCACCCGGCTCACGCTTCGCTGCTGCCGTGGGCCGGTTCACGGGCAGTGCCGGGCTGACGGACACCGCGCGATGAGCGGCACCGAACTGGCCGAGCCGGCCGCGCTGCGGAACGAGCCTGCCGAACCCTGGGTCGACGACCCTTACGGGCAGGCGCTGCGCGCCGGGCGAGGACCGCTGTTCCTGCGGCGCTCCGACGGATGGATGCTGCCACTGGACGTGGAGCGCTGGTGCGCCGAACCGGACGGGGCCGACACCGCCTTGCTCGATCGCTGCCGGGGCCCGGTGCTGGACATCGGGTGCGGTCCCGGCCGACTGGTCGTGGCCCTCGCCGGGCATGGGCTGGCAGCCCTAGGTGTGGACGTCAGCCCGGCCGCGGTCGCGCGTACCCGGGACGCGGGCGGTCCGGTGCTGAGGCGTTCGGTCTTCGACCGGCTACCGGCCGAGGGACGCTGGGGCACCGCGCTGCTCGTGGACGGCAACGTGGGGATCGGCGGCGACCCGCCCGCTTTGCTGGACCGGGTCCGCGCACTGGTGGCCCCCGGCGGACGCCTGCTCGCCGAGGCCGCCGCGCACGACGTCGACGAACGTCTCACCGTCCGGGTCCAGGACGCCGGCGGACGTCACGGCCGCGAATTCCCCTGGGCCCGCCTCGGGCCTGCCGCGCTGGTGCGTCTCGCGGCCGCCACGGGCTGGACGCCTGCCGACCAATGGAGCGCCGGCGGCCGCATCTTCATCGAGTTGCGGAGCTGACGCAGGCTCACCCGGAGCCGTCACGCCCGGCAGGATCGGCGCGGCTGGGGCGTAGCAGCCGCTTCAGGGCGTACCGGGCCAGGGTCACGACGGCGACGGCACCGAGGGCGATCAGCAGGTTCCGGCCGTAGTCCGAGGGCAGGACCGAGGCGTTGGCGCGGGGCCCCGGACGGAGCAGCACGGGAAGGGCCACCGCCGTGAGGCAGGCGGTGGCGATCAGTGCGCCACGGGCGGAACGCAGCAGCCGCGGCGGCAGGAGGGCACCGGCCGCGAGGGTGACCGGGACGACGACACCGTCGTGCAGGACCACGGCGCCGACGATCCACCACAGCACGTCCATCGGCCTGCCCACCTGTGGTGCCGTCAGGAGCACGGCGCCCAGCACCATCGCCGCTACCCCTGCCGCGCCCGCGACGAAGCGCAGTGCCTTCATCACAGCACCTCCAGCCGGACAACCCACTTGGTCTGCAGGACGCCCGGCCGGTTCGGGGCGATGACACGGGCCGGGAATCCGTGGTCGGGCGAGAGCGGCTCGCCGTTCAGCCGAAGGGCGAGCAGGGTGAGCGGATCGCGGGCGTACGAGCTGCCCATCTCCGTGACCGCGTAGGCACCGCCGCGCTCCAGTGAGGTCACCCGGACCCGCGCACCGTGCGGGGCCCCGGCCCGTTCCAGGAGATCGGCGACCCGTACGCCGGTCCAGTGCGCGCTCTTGCTCCAGCCCTCGACGCACGCGATCGGCAGCACGGCCGCGTACTGGCGCATGGCTCGCAGTTCCTCCAGCGTCAACTCGTAGGGGCGGGGCCCGTCCACCCGCAGCCGCCAGCCCGCCAGGCGTTCTGCGGAGATTCCGGCGGCAGCCGCGGTGCGGTTGACCGGCAGGCCCTGCGGGCCGTGATCGGGGTGACGGGGCGCGAAGAGGTCGAAGTCCTTGAGCGGGGTGAAGGACTGCCCGACGGTCGTCAGCGTCACGGCGCCGACAGCCGCGCCCACCGCCGTGAAGAACGCCCGCCGGTCCGGCCCGTCGGCGTCCGCCAGGGGGCGCCGCCAGTGCGAGGCGATCTGCGGCGCCTTGACCGCGACGTGCAGCAGCAGCGCCCCCACCGCCAGCCAGGCCAGTGCCCAGTGCGCCTGCTTGAAGTTCCACGGCCACGGATACCACTGCGCGGTGTTCAGCAGGCCGGTGACCAGCTGCAGCAGCACGCTGCCCACCAGCACCCCGATGGAGGCCCGCTCCAGCGCGTGCACCACCGAGCGGACGGGCGGCCACGCGAACAGCCGGGGATAGACCGTCCACAGTTTCGCGAACAGCAGCGGGATCGCCGCGATACCGCTCGCCACATGGAGACCCTGGGTGAGGCGGTAGCCCCACGACGGCCGGCTCGGCAGCAGATCCACCGCCCATCCGGGCGGCTGCTGAAGGTAGTGGCTGACCAGACCGGTCAGGAAGGCCACAACGATGGCGACACCGAGCAGCCGGCCGATCACCGTGGCCGTACGGGCGTCGTGCAACCGCCCCCTGAACACGGGCAGCGGCGGGCGCGGAAGGCTCCTTCTCATGCCCTCCATCACACCGCGCCCCACCCGCTGAACGAGGCCTGGAACTCCTTACGGAACGCGGACGGAGCGGCCGCGCGTGATCTCGTGCGGGGCCCTGGGATGTCACGGTTGCGGCGTGGGAATCCGTCTGCGCATCGCCGTCACCGCCGCTCTGCTCACCGCGCTGGCCACGGCCGTGGCCGCCGCCGTGCATACCGGCGGCGTGCGCGCCGATCCCGGCCGCGTCCTCCTCTGGTACGGCGTCGCCTGGGCCCTCTTCGCGGCCGCTGCCCGGACCGTGCGCAAGCTGCCCTTGCGCGCGGCCACCGCGCTGATCCTGGCCGGAGGCGCGGCTCTGGCCGTCGCCGCGCTGACCGCCCCGCCGAGCACCAGCAGCGACATGTACCGCTATGCCTGGGACGGGAAGGTCCAGGCCGCCGGAGTCTCTCCGTACACGTACGCGCCCGACGCACCGCAACTGGCACCACTGCGCGACAGCTGGCTCTTCCCCCCACAGGCCGCCTGCCAGGACGCCACCCTGGTACGGAAACTGGAACTGCACACGGCGGGCTCCGTCTGCACCCGGATCAACCGCCCCACCGCGCACACCATCTACCCGCCGGTCGCCGAAGGCTGGTTCTTCGCCGTGCACCAACTCTCCCCGGGCGGCGGCCGCCACAAGGCCATCCAGACCGGCGGCGCCCTGCTGGCCCTGGGCACCACCGCCGCACTGCTCGCCGTACTGCGGCGCCGCGGCCGCGACCCGCGCGCGGCCGCGCTGTGGGCCTGGTGCCCAGCCGTCCCCGTCGAGGCCGTCAACAACGCCCACATCGACGCCCTCGGTGTGCTGCTGACCGTCCTCGCCCTCGGCACCGCCACCGCCGGCACCCGGCGCGGAGCACTGCTGGGTGCCGCCATCGCCGTGAAGCTGTACCCCGTGCTCGCGCTGCCGGGCGCCCTGTCCGGAACTCGGCCGCGTCACACCGCACGGGTGCTGTCGGCCGCCGTCGCGGTCATCGCGCTCGGCTACCTGCCCTACGTCCTCGCTTCGGGCGCCGGCGTGCTCGGCTACCTGCCCGGCTACCTCCACGAAGAGGGCTACGAATCCGGCAACGTCCACCGCTTCGCCCTGCTGCGCCTCGTGCTCCCCGACGCGGCCGCCGGCCCCGCCGCCATCGCTCTGCTGCTCCTCACGGTCCTGTACGTGCTGCGCCGCGGGGACCCGGCCCGGCCCTGGAGCGGAGCTCTCCTCGTCACCGGCACCGCCCTGCTGCTCACTTCACCCGCCTACTCCTGGTACGCACTCCTCGTCATCGCCCTCGTCGCCCTGGACGGCCGCTGGGAATGGCTCGCGGTCCCGGCCGCCGGTGCGGCCCTCTACCTCGGCGGTGCGCTGTGGGGGAGCAATGTCCCCCTCCAGACGCTGGCGTACGGCATCGCCGCGCCGGCCGTTCTCGCCGGCGCGGCTCTGCGCGCCCGCCGCACCCCGGTCCGCCCGGTATCAGGCGGGCAGCCTCCG
Source organism: Streptomyces sp. NPDC058691 (assembly GCF_042714775.1). Taxonomy (NCBI): domain Bacteria; kingdom Bacillati; phylum Actinomycetota; class Actinomycetes; order Kitasatosporales; family Streptomycetaceae; genus Streptomyces; species Streptomyces sp. NPDC058691. The sequence goes on from NZ_JBHXSO010000030.1 coordinate 56,265, forward strand.
GCG
>NZ_JBHXSO010000030.1:56365-111776 GCF_042714775.1 Streptomyces sp. NPDC058691
CGACAGCCGACCCATCGGCAGTGCCTTCCCGACCCCTCTGATCCGTCGGCCCACGGCCGTCGTCGCCGATGGCCGACAGCCCGTAGGACAGGTTGGAACAGCTGCCGGAGCCGGGCGGCCGCCGCATCACAGGCGGGCAGCCTCCGGCGACAGCCGACCCATCGGCAGTGCCTTCCCGACCCCTCTGATCCGTCGGCCCACGGCCGTCGTCGCCGATGGCCGACAGCCCGTAGGACAGGTTGGAGCAGCTGCCGGAGCCGGGCGGCCGCCGCATCAGCAGTCGTGTGCGGAAGCCCGTGAGCCGCCGGGTATGGCATGCGGAGATCGCTGTCACAGATCGGAGCGCCATCCGGTCTAGTACCCAAAAGGCGCAAATAGCTCGGATTGATGCCTGCATCCATGTCTGGGCCCAGGGACCCGAGAAAGGCGCATGTCCCGTTCGGAGGGGCGCCCCCGGTGCGCACCGAACTGCCGGGGGATCGCCCTCGACAAGAAGCAGGGGGCCGGCCTCGAACATGTCCCGCGCCCGCAGGCCACCACCACCTACCCCGACGGGGCTGCGTTCGTCCTGTACACCTACGGGCTCGTCGAGCGCCGCGGAGAGGACATCGATCACGGCCTTCAGCGCCTCGCCGACCTCCTCGCACACCACAGCAAGGACGACGCCGAAGACCTGGCCGAAACACTGATCACCCTGAGCGACGCCACCGACGACACCGCCGTTGTCGTCGTGCGCCTGTGACCCCGGCGTCCCCGGCAGCGGTTCCCCATCCACCGACATCCGAATGAAGGGTTTCACCGTGTCGAATCCACTGACAGTCGACTTCACCGGCCGAGTGGTGATCGTGACCGGCGCGAGCTCGGGCATCGGCCGTTCGGTGGCCGTGTCCTTCGCCGATGCGGGTGCCGCCGTCCTCGGGACCGGTCGCAACGAACAGGCACTCGCCGAGCTCTCGGACGGCCGCCCCCTGATCGAGACCATCCGCTGCGACGTCAGCGAAGAGGACGCACCCGAGGAGATCGTCCGGGCCGCAGTGGACCGCTGGGGCCGGCTGGACGTCCTGGTCAACAACGCCGGGGTCTTCATGTCGATGCCGCTGCGCGAGGTGGCGGCCGACCGCGTCCGGCAGATCTTCGACACCAACGTCGTCGCCCCCAGCCTGCTGGCCGGCGCGGCGCTGCCGTACCTGGCGGAGTCCCGCGGGTCGATCGTCAACATCGCGAGCACCTTCGGGCACCGTCCCCTCGCTGTGGCGAGTCACTACGGTGCCTCCAAGGCGGCGATCGAGCATCTGACCCGGAGTTGGGCGCTCGAGCTGGCATCTGAGGGCGTCCGGGTGAATGCCGTCGCCCCGGGACCCGTCGAGACGGGCGCACTGTCCTCATCCGGCCTCTCCCCCGCCGAAGTCCAGCAGATCAAGGACGCCGAAGCCGCCCGTATCCCCCTCGGTCGCCGCGGCAGGCCGGAGGAGCTCGCCGTATGGGTCCTCCGGCTCGCCGACCCCACAGTGGAATGGGTCACCGGCCAAGTCCTCACCGTCGACGGCGGTCTGGAAAACACCTGAGGCGTTCGCACCCACGGACGCGAGCGGCGCCGGAATGAGATCGCGCGCATCGTCGAAGCCATGCCGACAGGCCGGCGCCGCCACCTCGTCCCAGCGCTGTAAGCCTTCACCGAGGCAGGGAGCGTGCCGCGCCGTCGTTCAAGGGAGGCCCTTGACGTCGGCCGGTGAGCGGCGCCTACGCGAATCCGTACGGACTCGCAGGTCGCGACCAGGCTGTGCCTCCGGCCTCCGTGGTGTGCACTCGATGCTCCGGTCGAGCGGGGATACGCCCGTACAGGTGTGGTCTGTGCGGTGTTCGTGGTACCTGACGCGATCCCCCGTGGTGGTGCGGTTTCCCAGCCACCGTCCTGGTCTATCTGTAGCGAAGCGTGATCGAGGCCGCCCGCTCCCCGCCCAGGGCGCGGCCGGAGGTGGAGGAGACGGTCGATGAGCGGTGACGGACAACCCCCGGCCCCCGGTCCGGCCAGGGAACCGGAGCCTTCGAAGCGCGGCAGAACGCACCCGTGGCGGAACGTGCAGCGGGTCGCCGCCGGCGCGAGCACCCGTGCCCGGACGGTCGTGCGACAGGCACGAGAGACACCCGCGCCGCCGGGGCCTTTCCGGCCCGGGTTCTGGCGCAGCCCGATCCGCGGGCCGTGGCTGACGTCGGTGTTCGGCCTGGTGCTGCTCTTCGGTATCCCGGTGCTGTTCGTGACCGGCGCGCTGTCCTACGCCGCGTACAACCCGGACCTCGGCCCGCTCAACGACCAGACCCCCGACAAGGGCCTGCTCGGCTTCTACCTGTTCGACTGGCCCACCCGCCCGTACTGGCTCTACCGGCTGACCCAGGGCGTCCACGTGACGCTCGGCGTGGTCCTGCTGCCCGTCCTGCTGGCCAAACTGTGGTCGGTCATCCCGAAACTGTTCTCGTGGCCGCCCCTGCGGTCGCTCGCCCACGGACTCGAGCGCCTGTCCCTGCTGCTGCTGGTGGGCGGAGCCGTCTTCGAGTTCGTCACCGGGATCCTCAACATCCAGCTCTTCTACATTTTTCCCGGCTCCTTCTACACCCTGCACTTCTACGGCGCGTGGGTGTTCATCGCCGCGTTCGTCGTCCATGTGTGCCTGAAGTTCGGCCGCATGAGACATGCGCTGCGCTCACGCGGGATCCTCGCCGAACTGCGCACCGATCGCTCCCGCACACGTCCCGAGCCGCCCGACCCGGACGGTCTGGTGCCGGTCGCGCCGGCGGCCCCCACGATGTCGCGGCGCGGGGCGGTGGGGATGGTGGGGGCCGGGTCGCTGGCTCTGCTGGTGGTCACCGCCGGGCAGAGCATCGGCGGTGCGCTGCGCGGCACCGCCCTGCTCGCCCCGCACAACCGCAACCCGGGGAGCGGGCCGAACGGCTTCCAGATCAACAAGACGGCCGCGTCTGTCGGCGTCACCGCGGCTCTTACCGGCCCCGCCTGGCGGCTGGAGGTCCACGGCCGTGGGACGGCCCTGGTCTTCACCCGTGAGCAGCTCCTCGCGATGCGCCAACGCGCGGCCGCACTGCCGATCGCCTGCGTCGAGGGCTGGTCCACCGAGGACCAGCACTGGAGCGGCCTGCGGCTGACCGACCTCGCCGCCATGGCGGGCCTTCCCGACGCCGGGAGTGTGCTGGTGGAGTCGGTGCAACCGCCGGGCCCCTACAGCTCGGTGATGCTGCGCGGCAACCAGATCCACGACACACGTGCCCTGCTCGCCCTGCGCGTCAACGGGGCGGACCTCTCGCTCGACCACGGCTACCCCGCGCGCATCATCGTCCCGGCCAACCCCGGTGTGAACAACACCAAATGGGTGCACCGGCTCACCTTCAGGACGTGACCATGGGACGGGCCCTGCGCTGGTACGGCGCCAATCCTCTGCACCTGCTGGTGCTGCTGTGCTCCTTCGCGCTCACCGCCTACGCCTGCGTGCGGCTGTTCGCGGTCCGGCCCGTCGAAGTGGCGATCTGGCTGGTGGGAGCGGCCATCCTCCACGACCTGATCCTGCTGCCCCTGTACTCCCTCGCCGACCTGTCCGCCCGCGCCGTACTGCGCCACCGCGAGAACACCGTGCCGAAGGCGCCGTGGATCAACTATCTACGTGTCCCGGCGTTTCTGTCCGGCGTCCTGCTGCTGGTGTGGTTCCCCCTCGTCTTCCGTCTGGCGAGCCCCTACCCGAAGGCCACCGGACTCTCCTACGACATCTATCTCGGCCGCTGGCTCATCATCACCGCTGCGCTCTTCGCCGTTTCGGCCTTAGCCTTCGCCCTCAGGTTGCGCCGCGCACACCGGGTGGCCCGGCCCGCCGAAGTCGACCCGGAACGGCCACCGCGCGAAAACGGCACCCCGTGACGGCCGACGTGCGGTGCCCTGAGCAGCAACAACGGCGGCGGCCTGCGCCGCCCACCCGCAGCGTGCTCGGGCCACGTCGGCCTGCGCCAGGCTCGGGAAGAGCTGGTGCGCCTTCTGGTGGAGGACTCCGCCTGGGGGCAGACGGAGCCCTCCACTACCGGCCGGCCACGGCAGCCGGTACGCCCAAGCCAGGGCCCTAGGGTTTGAAGACGGCTCTGACAGCGACCGTGGTGCGGCCCTTGATCATCCCCATCTGGTTCCAGTCCATCCCGAACCGAGCACGGTCGATATGCGTCTCGACGCTCACGGTCACCGCGTCACCCGCAAGTTGGTCGACCGTTCCAGTGAGGGGGATACTTCGCGTCACGCCCTTGATCGTGAACTCGGTCCGGAACTCGACGCCGGTCCCCCGGGGAGTACCCCCGACCACCCGGATCGTGAACTCGGGGTACCTCTCGACGTCGAAGAAGTCCGCGCCCCTCAGATGCTTGTCGCGCTTCGCGTGACCCGTGCTGATGGATGCGGCATCGATGGTGAGCATGCCGGAAATGGCGCCGCCAGGCCCGACACGACCTTGGCCGGAGACCCGCTCGAACGTGCCCTTGACGTTCACCAGGCCCCACATCGTCCTGGTTGCCAGTTCGACGCTGCTCGCCTTCGGATCCAGCGTCCAGACTCCCTTGCCGGCCGCCGTATCGAGAAACTGCTGGACTGATGACTGACTCATGATTTTCCTCGACGAGAACAAATCCGAAGGATTGCTTCGGACCGCTGAATTTTGATTGGTCGACAAATGGGCGGGAGCCGGCAGACGGAATGGGCACACCGCCGCATTCGCCGCGTGGTTGGCCGTCCAGGTTCGCCGGCAGACGTGCCGACGGCCGGATCCCGGGGGCATCGAGAGCGGTATGTGAGGTGGTCCATGCCCGAGCACGGCCTGCTCAGGCGGCCGGGCGCTGCGGTACCGGTCAGTCGTCCGCTGCTCCATGCCGTCGCCGACACGTGCTGTCCCGCCTGCTGCTGTACCGGGAACCTCGCTGACGTCCTCGGTGGGCCGGGACCCACGCCGCGGGACGTCGTCAGGGCTTGAGCACCAGCTTGCCGCGAGCGTGGCCACCCTCGCTCTTCTGCTGGGCCTTCGCGGCTTCGGCCAGCGGAAGGACCGAGTCGCTCCGTACTCGCAGGGAGCCGTCGGCGATTCCGGCGAGCTGCGAACTGATCACTGCGGCCATCTCCTCGGGCGTCGTCGTGGGTGCCGAGGACATGGCCACGCCGAGCTGCGGGGCCGACATGTCGGCGATGGTGACGATGCGGTCCGTGCCACCCCGCAACTCGATCGAGTCGGGCAGCGCCCCGAAGCCCGCAGCGTCGAACACCGCGTCCACGCCCTGGGAAGCGAAGGCCCGGACACGCTCGACCAGTCCATCGCCGTACGCCAGCGGGACGGCGCCGAGTTCGCGAAGGTAGTCGTGATTGGCGGAGGAGGCGGTACCGATCACAGCCGCGCCGCGTGCCACGGCGAGCTGCACGGCGAGTGAGCCCACGACGCCGGCGGCACCGTGCACCAACACGGTCTCCCCCTTCTTCACGTCCAGTTCGCGCAGCACGCGGTCGGCGGTCTCGCCTGCCACGGGCAGCGCGACGGCCTGGTCCCAGCTGACCCCCGCGGGCTTGCGCACGACGTTGGACGCAAGGGCGTACTCGGCGTAAGCGCCGCCCGTCACCCAGCCCACCACCTCGTCGCCACGGGCGAAGCCGGTGGCCCCCTCCCCGACCTCGTCGACGACCCCGGCCGCCTCGAGACCCGGCACGGCAGGCAGCGGCGTCGGCATGAACTCTTCGAACCAGCCGCGACGCACCTTGAAGTCCATGGGATTGACGCCGATCGCCCGCACGGCGATGCGTACCTCGCCCGGACCCGCGTGGGGCTCCTCGATGTCCTTGAGCCGGAGCACCTCGGGCCCACCGAATTCCTCGAACACTATTGCCTGCATGGCTCAGCCTCCAGCATGAGAACCAGAACAACCGGCGGGCCGGACACGTGGCCGGCCGGATGCATTCATGGTGGAACGGAGGCGGAGCGATCCTGCCGGCCTTTCGGACGGTTCCGCCCCGGCCGATCGGTGGGGTGCACGCAGTAAGCCAGGTCGTACGCTGCACATCATGGAGTACGCCGGATTCGCACAGCCGTCCTCAGCTCTCGTCACGGCCGCGCACATCATGTACGCCCCGGTATCCGAGATGGCCGCTCACCTTTCCGCGGCCCTGGCCAAGGACGTGCCGCACCGCGCGATCGCCCTTCTGGCGACCCAGTGCGCGTCCTCGCCCGTCGAGGCGGTGGGCGACCAGGAACTCACCCATGCGCTCAGCGGGGCGGTACTCGGCGCGCTTGTCGCCCAGGTGACACCGGGCCATCCGTGGCAGGGAACGGCGCAGCTCGCAGGGGCCCCATGGCCCGTGCTCGCCGTCGCGAGCGATCTGACTCCCCAGGGCGCCGGCATGGTCATCATCCTCGACGAGGACACTCCCCTCCCGGCAGACATCCTCTCGACGGTGCAGGCGCTGGTGGACCTGTTCACCACCCATCTGGAGCGACTCGTCACAGATGCCACCCCGAGCACGCTGGCCCAGTCCCGCGCGGTCGCGCAGGCCAGGTCCCACGCCGTCGCCGAACTGAGCGAAGCGCATGCCACGGCGCTCTCCGGGATCCTGGGGGTCCTGCGCAGTCACCGCCTGGACGACGCCGTCGCCCGGTCAAGCGCCGTCGACCTTGCTGTCAACGCGCTCATAGAACTGCGCAACGAATCACAGTGGGGCACGACACCGGTGTGGGAGGAGCCGGCCAGGCAGGCCTTCAGCCTCCTGTCCGACTCGCTCAAGACGCTGCTCAGCCACAGCGCAGTCCAGCTGGAACTGGATCCCCCCGGGAACGACAGGTCCCTGACGTCGGCCACCGCGCACGCCGCCAGAGCGTTCGTACGGGCCGCTGTCCTGGCAGCACTCAGGCAGAGCGAGGTCCGACGGATCAGGGTCAGCTGGCAGCTCGGGCTCACCGAGCTGGTCGCGACCGTACGCGACGACGGGCCCGGCGAGCCGCGTGACGATCTCGTGGCCGGCCAGATCGCCCAGCGGGTCGAAGCCCAGGGCGGAACCTTCGAACGGGACGCAGTACCCGGCTGGGGGACGACGACCAGACTGACGCTTCCCCTGGCGATGTCCGAGGCCGCCACCGCGAAGATCTCCCGGCCCGCGTCCGTCCACTCGCAGCACGTGACACCGGGCACAGACCTGCTGTCCGCCCTCGGAAGCCGAGAACTCGACGTCCTCGAGCGCCTGGCACTCGGTCACCGCAATAGGGCCATCGCGCAGGAGCTTCACATCAGTGAGTCCACCGTCAAATTCCACGTCGCCAACATCCTGTCGAAGCTTGCGGTCGCTTCGCGGGGTGAAGCGGCAGCGTTCTTCCATTCGGTTGCGGCGGTATAGCCTCGATCGTTCATGAGTCCCCGTCGGCGTCCTGCTTCTCGAAGTGGGCGAGCACCAGCACACCGTCAATGTCCACGATGACGCTGCCATCGGCGGCCGGACTGCTCTCACCGGCCAGGTCCCAGACCCGCCCGCGCACCTGGGAACGTGGATCCCGGATCGCGGCCAGGGCCTTCGGGCCGGACGAGGCAAGAGCATCGACGAGACGGGAGACCGTCGGATCGGAAGCCACCGGGCCGAACACACCCGGCTCGGCCCGCAGCATGCCGACGTCGGCCGGGCAGTCCCCGCCCAACGCGACCGCCGGCGCAAGGTCCAGGAGGATCTTCCCGGGATCGTGGACGGCCCGTGGCTTCCGCAAGGGCGCCAATGCCGCGGATATCGCCGCTGCCGGCCGTCACCATGGACACGGACACGTGGGTAGGACGCCATAGGCTCTCGCACCTGGAAAGTGCTCTTTCCCCCGCAGCCAACAGGATCCTCAGCAAGTCCTATCGTTGCAGGTCAAGAGCACTTTCTGCGTTTCTGGTCAACTCTTGGACAGCGCACCTCGGAAAGCGCGGGGTCAGGAAACGCCCTTGCGCAACGACGCGATGAGGCGGTCAAGGTCCCCGCGTGCCGTGTACGTACGGATCGGGTCGATGTAGTCGCGTGACTCGATGATCTGACCGTCCCGCACACGCATGACGAAGACGCAGGGCACCTTGGCCACGGAGTCGTCCGGCAACGTGAACTCGTAAGCGAACTCGGCGACGATCACTTCAGGATCGGCGGTCTCGTGGACGACGACATCGACGACACGCCTCTTCGGCAAGGACTCCCGAACTTCCGGCGGCACCGTGAAGTGCTCCCGGAGCGCACGCCGACTCGTCAACGGCTCGGACTCCGGCGTCGCCATCGGATGCCGGACATCGGTGACCTCGCCATACAGGTCAGGCAACTCGCTTGAGTTCCCATCGGCGACCCCATGAACAAGCCGGAGAAACACCTCGCGCGGACTCAGACTCACAAGACCCCCCAAGTAATACGCACAGGCAGCTAACGATCATTATCGCCTGATGCGGGCCCGTACTGCCGACTGTCTCGAGCAAGTTCTCTGGCGTGCCGGCGAGTCCAAGACCGCGAGCCGCAGCGTCAGCGGGTCCCCGGTCAGGTCCCAACGGCCCAAGACCCCCGCGCCACACCCCCGGAAGAGAAGTCCGACCAGGACATTCCCGAAAACCTTCCGGTGACCGGCACAAACGCAGACCGCTGCCGCCTCCGCCCGCGGGGGCGGCAGCGCCAGCGTCGATCAGCCCGTGGGCGATGCGGCAACTTCCATTACGGGTCGGCGGCACGCGGTGACGGTCATGGCTGTCGCGGCCGCACGCACGTCGGGTCGTCAACCGCACTGACGGTGTACGGGGGGCTGCCGGGCGGCTCGTCGTTCTGGCTGTTGACCACATAGAGCCGGCAGCCGTGACGGGCCAGCGTGGTGGGCAGGTCGAAACGCTGCCCGGTGATCCGGTGGGTCACCGAACCCGTGCGCAACTGAGCGTCGAGCTCGGCGACATACACCCCGTGCGGAGCACCGTAGTTGAGGACCGCGTACAGCGTCCGTCCGCTCAGTACCATCCCGTCGGCGCCGAATGAGGCACCGCCCAGATCCACTTGGGTGATCTCCTGGCCGGCGACATCCACCCGCCAGACCGCCTCGGTGCCGTTGGAAGCCACCAGCAAAGTCGTTCCCGAGGGGTCCGCGACGATGCCGTTGAGAAGCCAGTACTGCGCCGGGAACTGCGGAAAGCCCGGACGGATGTCAAGCCACGGCTCCAAGGGCCCAAGGCTGCCATGGCGGATCAGGGCCCGGTGGACGACGGGATTCGCCCAGTCCGTCACGTAGACGGCGTCGTCGGTGATCACCAGGTCGTTGAGGACGGGTGCCGCGAGCGGGCCGCTCTGCGCGGTGCGCGTGGCGAGCAGCCGCCCATGCCGGTCGTGGACGGTCAGCTCGGCTCCTCCTACGGAGAAGACCCGCCCGTTGCTGTCAGTGTGCACGCCCAGGGTGCTGGGGCGGCCCGCCAGGCCCGCCGCGTGGAAGGGGTGCAGTCGCGGTGAACGGACCGAACCCCGGTACAGCGCGCCCGTTCCGTCCGAGGACACGTACATCGTGCCGTCGGCATCGATCGTGATCCCCTCGGGCAGGACACCGGCGGCCCTCGAGACGACGTAGCTGCGCGGCAGTTCATGGGCGGCCGCCGGGGCGGGCGGAGCGGCCAGCCCCGTCAGCAGGGCCGAGGCGCCGAGGCAGAGAAGACGGACGGTACCGGGCATCGCAGCGACCTCCGGGTAGGGGACGGTTCCCCGCGTCGCAGGGACCGCTCCAGAGCCTGCACGGGGCGAGCAGCAAACACCCGGCCTTTCAGGCCTGGGCGAAAGGCTCCGCAAGGCCGATAATCAGTCGGCGTGATCCGCTTACACTTCGACGCCGCAGACCTGCGCCGCATCGTCCTCGCCCCGGCGCCCAACCCCCTGTGGGAGGCGGTCCTCAGCGTGCGCGGAGTACGGGCCGCCACAGCCGTGCCGGGCCGTTCACGACCCGGCGTCGCGCAATGGCGTCGCCGCATGAACGGCAGCCTCGCCGAACGGGCCGGGGTCCTCCTCGACCTGGTGCCCCGCGAGGGCTCCCTCCCGGACTTCCTGCTGCAGCCGAACGCTGTGGACCTCGCCACCGCCGTCGACCTCGCCGGCCGAACCCCTGCAGCTCAACTCGCCAGGGACCTGCAACCGGACCCCTCCGGGCGCGACGCGGCGGCGCGGCCGCCCAGCCGGTGGCCGCTGGAGCTCGCAGCCGGCACGGCCGCCGCCCGGCACACTCTCGTATCCGATGTACGCAGCTACTTCGACTCCTCGATCGCCCCGCTGTGGCCGCTCGTCCGGGCCGACGGCACGGCCGATCGCGCCTTGCGCGCCGAGATGCTGCTGCGCGGGGGCGTCGACGCACTGCTGACCACCCTCAGTCCCACCTGGCTCTGGAACCCGCCGGTGCTGTGTCTGCCGTCCCGCCGGACGTACGACATCCCGCTCTGCGGCCGAGGCCTGCTGCTGATGCCGTCCTGGTTCGGGACGGGCCCCATGGTCAAGTACCAGCCCGAGGAACCGACCGTGCTCGTCTACCCCATGCTCATCCCCGACGCCGTCGGCACGCCTCCCGCGGAGCATGCTTCCGCGCTGGGGCCGCTGCTGGGCCGGACCCGGGCCGCCGTCCTCAGCGCCCTCCGCGACCCGGCCACGACCACCGCCCTCGCCGAACGGGCAGAGGTCTCCCTGGCGGCCGCCAGTCAGCACGCCACCGTCCTACGCAACGCCGGACTCGTGCACACCACCAGAACCGGGACCTCGGTCCTGCACGGCCTGACTCCGCTCGGCATGGCGCTCCTGGCAGGAGAGCCACCCGGCTCCGTCCACACCCGACACCGCTGACCCGGCGCTCGATCCACGCGACAGGCACGTCCTCGCCGTCGCCTTACCCGCGGGACCAGAAGAACTGATCAAGTGCCCTACGCGTCCCTGACCCGTGAACCTGCAGCCCAAAGACGTGCACAGCGCGGATGACGCGCCCGGCTCAGGGGTAGAGGCCGGCCCGGAAGGCGAACGAGACGAGCTGCGCCCGATCACGTGCGCCGACCTTCGTCATGGCCCGTACCGCATGCGTCTTCACCGTGAACGGCGACACGGACATCTGGGCCGCGATCTCGTCGTTGCCGAGGCCGCTCGCAATGAGAACGACCACGTCCCGTTCCCTGGGTGTCAGAGCGCCGAAGCGATGCAGCAGCTCCCGGTCGATCATCGGTGGCGGACTGTCGGTCATGTGACCGATGAGCGCGGCCGTCGCGGCGGCCGACAGCGCGCCGCCACCGCCGACGACCTCGGTGATTCCTGCGACGAGTTCAGCGGGGCTCACGGTCTTGCTCAGGAAACCGTTGGCGCCTGCGCGCAGGGCGGCGAGAACGATGTCGTCCTGGTCGAAAGTGGTCAGCACGATCACCCGCGTCTTTTCGGGCGGATGCTCTGCGCGGATCCGGCGGGTGGCTTCGACACCGTCGATGCCGGGCATCCGGATGTCCATCAGGACCAGGTCGACGGGGTGCTCCCGGAGGAAGGGAACGACCTGGAGCCCGTCGGAGAGATCACCCGCGACAACGAGACTCGGATCGAGCCGGAGCATCACCCGGATCCCGGCCCTGATGTCGTCCTGGTCGTCGACGATCAGAATCCGCGTCATCGGACGACGGCTCCCAGGGGGCTGAACTCCGCGTGGACCCGGAATCGCCCGTCGTGACTGTCGACCGTCAGCCGCCCGCTGGAGGACTCGACACGTTCGCGCATCCCCACGAGTCCGAGTCCGCTGCCCGAGTCGGAGCCGCGGGGTGAGCGACCGACGCGGTTCTCCACGGTGACGCAGATCCTGCCGTCGTGCTCGCGCACATCCACTGTCGCCGTCCCCTCTCCATGCCGATAGGCATTCGTGAGTGCTTCCTGAACGACCCGGTAGACCGTCACGCCGACGCTGGGCTCCACGAAGCCGACGGGGATGTCGATGGAGGGCCGGATGTCGAGGCCGATGCTCTCGAACGAGGCGATGAGTCCTTCCAGGCCGCTGAGCGCCGGTGTCGGCCGCAGCGCCTCGTCGTCGGAGATGTCGTCCCCGAGGCGGAGCAGCGCGAGGATGCGTTGCGTTTCGACGATGACGGTGCGGGCGCTGGACCTGGCTGAGTCGAGGGCCTGCCGGGAGGACTCGGCGTCTTCGGGCAGTCCGATCTCCGCTGCACCGAGGTGCAGGCTCAGCATCGCGACCTGGTGGCCGATGACGTCGTGGAGGTCCCGGGCGATGCGGAGTCGTTCTTCGGTCACGCGGCGGGTGGCTTCGATCTCGCGGGTGGCGATGGCGCTTTCGGCCCGTTCCTCCAGGGTCCACCAGTGGTCTCGATGGATGCGGAGCGCGGCCCCTGTCGCACCTCCTGCCACAGCAGTGAAGACGGCGGCGACTCCCACGACCGCGCCGCCACGGAATCCTCCGACCGTCATGAACGCCCCCAGGAAGAACGCCGCCACGATGCCGGTTCCGGCCAGCGGCTGCTTTCCCCTGAGGGTGACCGAGAACAGCACGAGCACCGCCATCATCCACACCGACAGGGGGTCGTTGCCCACCGCTGTGACGGCGAAGGACGCCGCGCTCGTCACGACCAGTCCCGCCCACGGCTTCCACCACGAGAGGGCGACACCGCCGCCGGCGAGGAGCACGGACAGGGCCGTCGGCCAGTCCGCACCCCTCAGGATCACCGCCACGATCTGACCGGTGAACACCAGCGCGGCCAGCGCATAGGCGACCCGGTGCAGCACCTCGGGGCGGCGGACCCACAGCGGTGCCGCGAGCCCGTCCTGACTGTTCCGCGCCTTGACCATGAGCCGATTCTCGTTCACGTGTGCGGCGGTCGTGTACTTCGAATGAAGTAGACCGCGCAGCTGCGTCGGTCCATCGGGACGGCAGAGCGCATGCCGTCGAAGCGGATGGCAGAACTACTTCGTTCGAAGTACACGGCGCCTCCCGAGGCCCCTGAGACTCGTCATCGAGGCGACCGTCTCACACCGTCACGATCACCACGGGACACCCGATGACTCAGACCACCGTAACCTCGACCACTTCCACCACGGCCGCGACGACGCCTTCCGGGCTCCGATCGCTCCACCTGATCCGAGTCGTTTTCTCCCTGATCTGGGTGGCCCTCGTCCTCACGACCTCCGCCTCGCTCGTGTCGGCGGACAGGCCCACAGTGATCGCGGCCGCGCTACTCGTCGTCTACCCCCTGTGGGACGCCATCGCCACGCTCCTCGAGCGTCGCCTGGCCGGCACCGGCTCCGCGAACCGCGTCAGTACCGTCAACATGGGTCTCGGCCTCGCCACCACCGCCGGAATGATCATCGCCGTGTTCTCCACCGTCGGGACGGCCCTGCTCGTGTTCGGCGTCTGGGCCCTCCTTTCCGGAGCCATCCAGCTCGTCGTCGCGATCCGACGCCGGCGCACCGTCGGCGCCCAGTGGCCCATGGTGATCAGTGGTGGACAGTCCGTACTCGCCGGCGCCACCATCGCTGCCACGTCCGCCTCGGCGACGAGCAGCCTGTCCACCGTCGCCGGATACTCGGCCTTCGGTGCCTTCTGGTTCCTTGTCTCCGTCATCGCCCTCAGCATCCGCAGCCGACGCGAAAAGCGCTGACCACCGCCGTAGCAGCCACCGCGTCTCCCGATTCAGCTGGCCAACGGAATCGCGTGCCCAGACCGAAGGATCGGCACAGCTGGGCCGAGCGGGGCGAGTCACCAGTGGGCGTTCACTATGCGGACCTGTCGGGTTCTCGCAGCGTGCGCAGCGCGGGCGGTGTGACGGGCCGGGCCGAGTTCGCGTCCGTACGTGTAGCGGTCGCACGGCCGTGCACAGGGGCGGCCGGGGAATCCGGCCGGTCCGTCATAGATGTCTCTCGAAGTCGAGTTCGCTGGCCAGCAGGGCCGCGCCGGCCACTCCGGCGCGCGGGCCGAGTTCTGACAGCACGATCTGCAGGTTCCCGGTGGCGAGCGGTAGTGAGCCCTTGTAGACGACGCTGCGGATCTCGGCGAGCAGCAGGTGGCCGAGCCCGGAGACGCCGCCGCCGATCACGATCATCGACGGGTTGATGAAGCTGACCAGCGTGGCGAGGACTTGCCCCACCCGGTGGCCGCCGTCCCGGATCAGGTTGACGCACGTGACGTCCCCGCCGGCCGCGCACTCCGCCACGTCCACAGCGGTGAGGACGCCCTCCGCGGCGAGGCGTTCGGCCAGTGCCGGCGACTGCCCCGAACGGGCGGCGGCGGTGGCGTCCCGGGCCAGGGCCACACCGCCGAAGAACGCCTCGAGGCAGCCGGTTTTGCCGCACGAGCAGACCGGTCCCTCAGCCTCGACCTGGATGTGGCCGATGTCGCCCGCGGACCCCTCCGACCCGCGGTAGATCTGGCCGTGGACCTGCACACCACAGCCTATGCCGCTGCCGATCTTGACGAACAGCAGGTTGTCGACGGCCTTGGCGACCCCCCCGTACCGCTCACCGAGGGCCATGACGTTCACGTCGTTGTCCACCACGACCGGGCAGCCGTGCGCACGGGTGAGGGTGTCCCGGACCGGGAAGCGGTCCCAACCCGGCATGATCGGCGGGGAGACCGAGATCCCCTCCTTGAAGCTGACCGGCCCGGGCAGCCCGATTCCTATGGAGTTGAACCGCGCGCACCCGGCCTGGTCGGCCATTTTGTGCAGGAGTTCGGTGACCCGGTCCAGGACGGCACGCGGACCTTTGCGGATATCGGCGGCCTCGGCATAGGAGGCAATCGGTTCCAGCCCTCCGTCGGTGATCTCGATGTCTATCGAGCTGGCACCGAGGTCCACCGCCGCGAACCGGATTTCGGGATCGAGTTGGACAAGAGTGGATGGCCGGCCGCCTCGAGAGGTGGCCGGCCCCGCCTCGAGCACCCTCCCGGCGGCGATCAAACGGTCGAGTTCAGCCAGCAGCCTCGGCCTCGCCACTTCCAGCTGGTCGGACAGCTGTGCGCGCGACAGCGGTCCGAGGTCGCGCAACAGGCTCAGCACGCGGTACTGGATGCTCACTGGCTCACTTCCTGGGTATCAGCCGAATGTGTGACAAAACGTTAGGGGCCTTACGTCATAAGCGTCAACGGCTTTCACACAGATCATCGAAAGTTAAATTCGAAACGAAGAAAGCATCGGTGGGGCGAGAAGTTACCCGACCGGAGTCTCAGTCCGGGACTGCCGGGCACGTGGACAGACTCAAGGGCGGGGCGGCCGCCGTCCCGCGACGGCCGCTGCCGAGCCCTTGAGCCGTCGGCAGGGTGCTGCCCGCCGAGACGGCCGGGCAGCACCCTCCGCATCAGGCGGCCAAGCCTCCCTTCACGGCGAGGGCATCACGGGCAAGGGCCGTCCGCGCGGTCGCGTCGGTCACCAGCTTGGTGTCCGCGGCCAGTTGCGCGACCTGGTCCAGGACCGCGGCCGCCTGGTTGATGCGCCCTGCGTCAGCGTGCGCCCGGGCCTGGTCGAGGCGGACGGTCAGCCGCTGCCGACCCTGCTCGGTCAGCCGGTTCTCCGCACGCAGTTGGCTGATCAGGGTGTCCAGCTCGTCGAAGGAGGTGCCGGTGGTGAAGTGCACCGTACGAGTGGTGGTGTTGCCCGCCGCGTCACGACCTGTGACCACCAAGTCGTGGCCGCCCAGCGGCAACCGCCACAGCAGCAGTGGCTGCCCCGGGGTGACCGCCGTACCGTCCAGCAGCGCGGTCGCGGTCGGGTCTCCGGAGACGGCGTCCGTGACCGAGACCACCGGCGTCGGGCGCTGGGAGTCCCCGTAGTCGGCGTCAGCCGTCACACCGGTGACCGTCACCGCGGGTCCGGTCCGGTCGATCCGAACGGCGATGGTGCCCACCGTGGAGATGTTGTTGGCCGTGTCCGTCGCCCGGTACCGGATGGAACTCATCCCCTCCGCGGAGAGGGTGACCGCGCTGTTCGCGCTCAGCCAGGTCGTTCCGCCGTTGAGCGAGTACTCCCGGCTCCTGACGGCCCCGTTGTCGGTGGCGCTGACGGTCAGCGACACATTGCCGGTGTACCAGCCGTTGCTGCCGGTGGGCTGCGCCGGGTTGAGGGTGGCCGTCACCGTCGGCGGGGTCTTGTCGGCGACACCGGCCCCCTGGAAGGTGAAGGAGTCCACTTCGACGCCGCCCGAGGACGTGACGTAGAGCTGCCCGGTGCCGGCGGGAGCCGCACTCAGCGCCGTATTGATCGTCTGCCAGCCGTCACCCGCCGGGACCGTGATCGTGGCGAACGGGTCGGACCTGGGTGTGCCCCAGCGCAGCGACAGCGTTCCGGCGCCGGTGGCACGGGTCTGCACCCCGGTGATGCCGGCGAAGGACACCGGGTCGTAGCCGATCCAGTCGCCGTTGTCGAAGGCGGTCAGCTTGCGCTGTCCGGAGGCGGTGGCGTCATCGGTGATCACGACGCCCTGGGACGAGTCGTAGTGTTCGCCCTGCATGACGGCGGGGTTGAGGACGACCTGGGCATCGCTGGTGGCGGGCGGCACAGAGCCGGCGCCCCGGTCGGTGTAGGTGAGACCGAGGACGCCGAAGACGTTCTCGGTGTCACCGTGGCCCGCGTCGGCCGGGGTGGTGATCGCCCCCGAGCAGCCGGTCCCGCTGCTCACCGGGTGGCCGTGCTGGTTGTGGCCGAGGCCGAGGGTCCAGGCGGCCTTGGTGCAGTCGACGTTGGTGCCGTCCTCCGGATCGTCGATCCGGGTGGCGTACGGCACCACGTCGCCCCAGGTGAAGAAGCCACCGTTGGGCGGGGAGGTGAACGCCACCGTCGGAGCGGTGTTGCCCACGGTGATCTGCTTGCTGGTCAGGCCGGTCTTGCCCTCGGGGTCGGTGACCTTGAGTCGCGCCTGGAGCTGGCCGTTGTCGGGATAGGTGCGGGAGGCCGTGGAGCCGGTGGTCTCGAAAGTGCCGTTGCCGTCGAGGTCCCACTGGTAGGTGAGGGCGGAGCCTTCCGGGTCGCTGGAACCGGTTGCGCTGAAGGAGACGGTGAGCGGCGCCTGGCCCGAGGAGGGGCTGGCACTGATCACCGCGGTGGGGGCCTTGTTGCCCTCCGCGTAGTCGATCCGGTAGAGGCCCGCGTCGGGGTTCTGCCGGAAGAAGCCGTCGCCGTAGTCGAGGACGTAGAGCGCGCCGTCGGGGCCGAACTCCAGGTCCATCGGGTTGTCCCACGGCGGGATGCCGTTCTCGGAACGCTGGCTGTTGGGGAGTACGTTCTCCAGCTTGGTGACCGGACCGTCCGGGCCGGCCAGGGTCAGGGCGGCGACGTAGTCCTGGGAGAACTCCCCGAAGAAGGCCTTGCCGTCCCAGTAGGCGGGGAACTTGCCCGGGGCCGGATTGGACGCGTCGTAGTGGTAGACCGGGCCGCCCATCGGGGCCTGGCCGCCGGGGCCGCCAGGACCGCGGAAGGCGGTCAGTTCCGGCCAGGGCTGGTCGCTGTCGCGGTCGCCGTACCACAAGGTGGCCGCCCTGGACGGGGGCAGCTGGGTGAGGCCGGTGTTCCAGCGGGAGTCGTTGACCGGCGCGGCGCAGTCGAAGGCGGGGCCGGGGGTGAGGGTGGCGAAGTCGAAGTCCCGGTAGGGACGGGTGTTGTCACCGGTGCAGAACGGCCAGCCGCTGTTCATGGCGGTGGTGGTGGTGTCCCACTCGACGTAGCCCATCGGTCCGCGGTTGGGGTCGGCGTTTCCGGCGTCGGGGCCGTAGTCGCCCCACATCACCGCGCCCGTGGCCTTGTCCACCGTCATCCGGTAGGGGTTGCGCAGGCCCATCACGAAGATCTCGGGACGGGTCTTGTCCGTGCCGACGGGGAACAGGTTGCCCGGCGGGATGGTGTACGTCCCGTCGTCCTGGACGTGGATACGCAGGATCTTGCCGCGCAGGTCGTTGGTGTTCCCGGAGCCGCGGCGCTCGTCGAGGCCCGGGTTGTAGGTGGCCGCGTCGTTGATCGGGGTGTAACCGTTGACGTTGGGGCCGGACGCGGGCGTGTTGCCGCCGGTCGACAGGTAGAGGTTGCCCTGCGCGTCGAAGTCGACGTCGCCGGCGACGTGGCAGCACTGACCGCGGTTGGTGGTGACGCGGATGATCTCCTGAGCGGTGGACAGGTCGAGCTTGTCCCCCGTCCACTTGAAGCGGGTGAGGGCGTCGTAGCCCTCCCACTGCTTCCAGTACGCGTCGGTCTGACCGGCCGGCAGCCGCTCGGGGGCCGCGCCGGTGGGAGTGCTCAGCGGCGGCGAGTAGTAGAGGTAGACCCAGTGGTTGGTGGCGAAGTCCGGGTCGAGGGTGACGGTCTGCAGACCCATTTCCGAGTTCTGGTAGACGTCGAGGTGGTTCACGACCTTGGTGATTCCGGTCCCGGGGTCGGTCATCCGCAGATCGCCGTTGCGGGCGGTGTGCAGGACGCGCAGATCGGGCAGCACGGCGAGGTCGATCGGCTCGCCGGTGTCCTTGCTGAGCGTGGCCTTCTCGTAGTTCGACCAGTCCACGGCGGGGTCGGCGCTCGCCTGCGCCGCAAGTGCGTCGTCCGGGTGCGCCTGCGCGGCCGGTGCCAAGGCGAGGCCGCCCAGCATGGGCAGCGATGCCAGGAGCACCCCGGCCATCAGGCCTCTCAGGGTACGGTACACAGTGATGCGTCTCCTTGGTCTGTGCCGGTCAGGAGGTGCGCAGCCGGGCCGGCCCGCCGGTTGCGCCGTGGCAGCGGTACGCAAACGGCGGGCTGTGCCCGGTGGAGTGCCTGCGATCAGGCCAGCAGCCCCTTCAGGGCCGTGAAGCTGCGCTGCGCGGCGCCGAACGAACCCGGCGGGTTGGGCTGGGTGTTGGGCGCGGTGTCCTGCTCCCAGATGCCGACGTGGCTGCCGCGGGCGCCGATGTCCCGGATGAACTGCTGGTACGGCAGGACGCCTGCGCCGAACTCGACGATGGAGTAGCCGTCCGCACTCGAGTTGGCGGCGCCGTCCTTCATGTGGAACAGCGGGTACCGGTAGGGCTGGTTGCGTACGTAGGCCGCGGGGTCGAAGCCCGGCCAGCGGTGCTGCCCCACGTAGGCCCAGTACACGTCCAGCTCCAAGTAGACATAGCGCGGGTCGGTGTTGCGCAGGAAGACGTCGTACAGCCGGACCGACGGCTGGTCGGAGGCGAAGGCGAACTCGCCGGCGTGGTTGTGCTGGTACAACTTCAGACCGCGGGCGGCCGCAGCCTGCCCCCAGGCGTTGAACTCGTCCGCGGCGGCGAGGTAACCGGCGACCGTGTTGGAGTTCGACGGTGCGTTGGCGGTGCCGACGTGCGGCATACCCAGGATCTGCGCCGCGTCGAGCTGGGCCTGGAGGTTGGAGCGGAGGTCCCCGATGCCGACGTGGCTGCCGATCGCCTTCAGACCGTTGTCGTCGAGCAGCTGCCGGATCTCCTGGAGGGTGATCTGCCGGCCGAGGATCGAGGTGTTCTGGGTGTAGCCCGCGAACTCGACCTCCTTGTAGCCGATGCGCGCCATCTCCTGCAGGACGACTCTGAATCCGAGCGAGGAGACCTTGTCACGGACGCTGTAGAGCTGCAGGGAGATGCGGTCCTTCGGGATGGACAGGATGCTGGTCGCGGCGGAGGCGGACGGCGCCGTCGCGGCTCCGACGATCGAGGCGGCGGCGACCGCCACGGTGGTGCCGGCGGTGGCCCGCAGGAAGTCCCTGCGGTCGAAGGATTTGTCCAGGTGGCCCACGGTCACTCCTTGATGGATGGGGCGAAGAAGAGTGGGGTGTGAGGTGTGCGGTGCTGACGGTGCGGAGCGCTGTTCGCCCGTGGACGGGCTGGGATCACAGCCCGGTGCCCGCGGCAGCGGCTGCGGCCTCCGCCTGCTCGGTCCGCGCCGCCGCCTTCGCGGCGAGGTCGGCGCCGCGGTCCTGCGGGGCCGCCTTGGCGGTCCGGGCGAGCGACGCCGAGGGGGCGGTGGTGGTCGCGGCGATGCCGCCGCGGATCCGGGCCAGTTCGCCCACCTGGAGGGCGGGGCTGTTGTCGCTGGCGGTGAGCTTGCCGCGGACGATGGTGTTGTCCAGGACCGCGTTCGCGTTGTTGCCGGTGACCGCGAGGTCGCCACCGAGGTAGGTGGCCTGTGCGCAGGAACTGAGCGGGCCGTCGCCGCCGAGCTGGAGGGTGTCGGAATTGTTCTGGTACACCGTGTCGTCCTCGACTTCGCTGGCGCACAGGACACCGCCGAGCGTGTTGGCCTTCACGGTGAGCGTCTTGCCGACGGTGCTGTCGTACACGTCCGTGTAGAGGTTCGCGTCGCCGGAGACGGCGCCGGAGACGGTGGTGCCCGAGATGTACAGCTCGCCCGAGGAGGCTCTGACGTCTCCCTTGACGGTCGCGTCGACGCTGTACAGGAAGCCGCCCACGGCCGAGATCCCGCCGCCGGCCTCGGTGTTCTGCACATGCACGCCGAAGGCCCCCTGCTCGGTCACCGCGCCCTTGACGGTGCTGTCGGTGATGTCCAGGTAGGCGTTGTCCCCCACGGCGACGGTGCTGTTGAAGGTGACGCCCTTCGCGACGAGGTCGGCGCCGGCCTCGATCGTCACCGCGCCCTTGACCTTCGTACCGGTCAGCGTGCACGACGCGCCGGCCGGCACCACGAGGGTGCCGTTCACGGTGACCGCTCCGCCTTCTCCCACACAGGTGGTCGTGAGCGCCGCCTGCGCGGGCGCCGCGATCGTGACCAGCCCTCCCGAGGCCACCAACGAGGCTGCAACGAGGTATGAACGGATCTTCATGGGGCTTCCCTTCTGCTGCGGTTACGGCCACGGCGGCATGCCGCGGCCGGGAACCCCCGCCATGGCGGGGTGCTGCGGAGTACGGGACATCTGTCACGACGGAAGGCCGCTGCTCGCGGTGGGCGGGTGCTCGGCTTCTCGTCGGCGGTGAGGACGCGTCACATACGGCCCCGGCAGGCGGGGTGGGTTAACAAGGCCGCACTGGCGTTACATCGACGCAACATTTGCGTCGGTCGGCTGGAACGCTAACCGGGGTCCCCAGCGGTGTCCAGAGCTTTGGACGGAGTCACCCAAATCTTTTTGGCGAACCGTCAAAAGATCGTCATCAACCGCGAATTGAATCCGACGAAATGCTGGATAGCGTCTTGACAGCGATGACGCTCTGCCGCACGCTCGTGACGCTTCGCCACGCAGTCAGCGGTTCCACGCACCACCCGTCATCCCTGACAGGAGCGCTCATGCCGGCCGGACTGTGGACCATTGGCACTCACGGCTCGGTCACCACGGCGTATGTGTGCCGTACTGCCGACCAGCTCGCTCTACGCCTACGCGGCCCCGACAGCATGGGCAGAGCCGCGACCCGGCTTGTCGTGCCTGATCTCTTCGCACCGCTCCCGAAGTTCACGCGGCAGCGCAACCATCAACATGACCGAGCGTCCTGATCAGCTTCCGCTGAGCCGGAGGCCGGTATCCCTGAAGGGAGACCGGCCTCCACAGCTGGCCTTCGCGCTGGTCTTCCCCGCCACGCCGTCGCTCTCGCGGTCCTGCTCGCGATCACGGCTTCCGGGTGGCCCGGTGCACGAATGCGGGCGGAAGGTTCGGCCACACCACCGGCGAGCGCTCCAACCGGTCGAAACGGTGCGCCAGTTCAGCGGTGAAGTGACGGGCCGTCAGAGTCCAGGCCGCGTGCAGATACGCGAAGGTGGTGAACCGGCCGCCGGGCGCGAGGACTTCGGTCACGGCGTCCAGGATCTGCCCACGCCGCTCGCGCGGCATTACCGTCCACGGCAGCCCGGAGACCACCGCGTCGGCCGGTTCGCCGACCGCGGCAGCCAGTTCGGCCGCCGAATCCCGCACCACGGTCAGCCGCGTGTCGCTCCGCGTGGCCGACAGCCGTTCCGCCAGCACCGGGTTGAGCTCGACCGCGACGAGTCGTGCGCCGGGCGCGAGCCGGGCGAGGATCTCATCGGTGAACACCCCGGTTCCGGGGCCGAGTTCGACAACGAGCCCGGCCCTCTCCAGACCGATGTCTTCGGTCATCGCGTGCGCCAGCCGCCGAGAGCTGGCAGCTACCGCGCCAGTCATGAGGGGCCGTCTGAGGAACTCGGTGGTGATCGACATGCCGGCCATGCTGAAAGTGCCCCGGGGAGCCGCACATCGTATTCCCGGCCGGTGCGTGTACGACTGCGGGAGGACCCCGATGCGCCCCGCAGGACGATGTGAGGCGGCGGGCCCCGGCCGTAGCGTGAGGTGGTGCATTGGCTGATCGAGACCCTGCCCCGCCTGCGGCGCGGCCACCCGTGGCTGGCGGACCTCCTGCTGGTCGTGCTGGTGGCCATGCCCCCGGTGATCCACCCGCAGCCGGGCTGGCGGCCGGTCTGGGTGCAGACGGGCGTCTACACGGCCCTGGTGCTGCCCCTGCTGGCGCGCCGACGTAGGCCGGTGCTCGTCGCGGCCCTGGTGACGGCGGCGTTCTGGGCGCAGAACCTCGGACAGGTCTGGGGACAGGAATCGGGACGCGGCGCCGTCGCCCTGGCCGCGGCCCTGGCCACCCTCACGGTGCGTGGAATGCGGCGCCCCGCGGCGACGGTGGTCTGTGCCACCGTGTTGGTGCTGCTGTCGGTTCCCGCATGGCAGTACGTGGGCCCGGGCGCTCCTACTGCCTGGTTCCCCCCGCTCACGGTGGGGCTTCTGCTGGCCGGTGCCTGGGTGTTCGGCGAATACGTCCGTGCTCGGAGGGCCTATGTCGCCGAGTTCGAGCGGCGGGCCGCGCTGGCCGAGTCGGAGCGCCTCGCCCTGGCCCAGGTCGCCGTCGCCGAGGAGCGGGCGCGCATCGCCCGCGAGATCCACGATGTACTCGCGCACAGTATGAGCGTGATGGTGCTGAACGCCGAGGGCGGCAGGTTGATGCGGCATGTCGACCCCACTGTCGTGGACCGCACCCTCGGCGTCATCAGCACGACCGGCCGTGAGGCCCTGGGTGAACTGCGCCGACTGCTGGAGGTGCTGCGTACGCCCGAGGCCGACGCCTCGGTCGGCGGCCCCCACCCTGGCACCGGCACCGGTCCCGGTGGGGCCACCGAGTCCCTCTCGGCCGATCTGCGGCGGCTCGTCGGACGCCTCAACTCGAGCGGCAGGCATGCCCTACTGGAACTTCGCGGAGACAGAGGCGGCCTTCCGGCGGATCTCATCGTGCAGACGTACCGCATCGTGCAGGAGGCGCTCACCAACGTCGTCAAGCACGCGCCGCCGGACGCCGCGATTCACGTTGAGGTCGACACCGGCACCGAAGGGCCCGGGCGTCTGGTCCACGTCCGGGTGAAGAACTCGGCAGGAGCCGCCGCAGAGCGCCCCGCGCCACTGCTCTCCTCGGGGCGCGGACTCGCCGGCATGCGCGAACGCACCGCTCTGTACTGCGGAAGTGTCGACGCCGGGCCCACACCCGACGGCGGCTACAGGGTCTCCGCCACCCTGCGCCCCACCGAGGCCGAGCCCACTGCGGCGACCGCATGACCGGCCCGACCCCGAATCCGACCCCGCCTCCCACTCCGTCAGCCTCCCGTGTGCTGATCTGCGACGACCAGGAGCTGATCCGGATGGGGCTGCGGATGGTCGTCGACAGCCAGCCCGATCTCACCGTGGTGGGCGAAGCCGCCGACGGCGACGCGGCGATCGCCGGCGTGGCCGCCCTGGAGCCGGACCTCGTCCTGATGGACGTCCGCATGCCCGGTCTGGACGGGCTCGCCGCGACCGCACATCTCTGCGCGCAGCCCCAAGGGCCCCGCATCCTCGTCGTCACCACCTTCGACCTCGACGAGTACGCCTACGCGGCCCTGCGTGCCGGCGCGAACGGCTTCCTCGTCAAGGATGCCCCGGCCGAGGAGATCCTGGTGACCGTCCGTGCGGTGCTGCGGGGAGAGACCATGGTGGCGCCGTCGCTGACCCGGCGCCTGGTGGAACGCTTCGTCCTGCACGCCCCCGCGTCCGCGCCCGACCAGCGCAACCTCCTGGCGACTCTCACCGAGCGGGAACGAGAAGTCCTCGCCCTGGTCGCCCGTGGACTGGTCAACGGCGAGATCGCCGACAGCCTCTTCGTCGGGGAGACGACCGTCAAAACCCACCTCGGGCGCATTCTGACCAAACTCGGCCTCCGCGACCGAATCCACGCGGTGATCTTCGCTTACGAGAGTGGTCTGGTACGGGTCGGGGACGGGCCTGTCCAGTGAAGCGGGCGACTCGGGAGATACGGGGCATCAGTGGCTGAGGGAAGGTCGGCCGTCGCAGGCGATGCCGAAGGCCTGGAGTGCGGGCTTGTCTCGCGTGGTCCAGCGTTCACGGCCCTGGCCGCCGGGGGCACTCCTCCAGATGCAGGGGTCAGCGCCGTGCGCTCGCCGTCAAGGCCTCGATGCCGGCGGTGAGGAAGGCCATGGCCGCGCTGATGGCCTGGTCGCGGTCGTTTCCCTCGGGGTGCTGGTAGATCTCGGTGACCACAGCCGCGGCCGCGGCGGCGGCGAGGCGGGGGGCGATCCCGTCCGGAGCCTGGCCGGTGTCCTCGGCGATGATGCGGGCGCCCTCCTCGATGGCCGCCGCCATCCGCGCGGTGCGCACCGCCCGCAGTTCCGGGTTGGCCTCGAACATGCGCTGTTCGAGCTCGTCGGACTCGTCGTAGCAGGCCGACTCCTTGCGCAACCAGCCCTCCAGAGCGCCCATGACGCTCTCCCCGGCTGCTCGGCCGCGCAGCACCTCCGTCAGGTGCAGCACCGTGGCATCGAAGGACGCGAAGGCGATGTCCTGTTTGGAGCGGAAGTACAACGTCACCGTGCGTGGGGACACCTCGGCCGCCGCGGCGATCTCCGCGATCGTCGTGGCGTCGTACCCCTGCGCGGCGAAGAGCTCGAAGGCCGCGCGTGTGATCGCGGCCCGCCGCTTGGCTTTGCCGCGTTCGCGCAGACCGTCCCCCGTGGCAACCCTGTCCATGCCAACCAGCATAGCGGCGGGCCTGCATTTTTACATCACATCGTAAACATGCACTACGCTGTAAAAATCTTGCTGGACCGACAGCTGCCGAGCCTTGAGACGAAAGAGACTGCCGTGGCCAAACGCTTGTATGCGCTGGGACGTTGGGCGGCACACCGCCGGTACCGGGTGCTCACGATGTGGGTACTGCTCCTCGCGCTGGCCGCCGGCCTGGGCACCGCCCTCGGCGGCAAGGCGACGACGGAGTTCTCGGTGCCGGGCGTCGAGTCCCAGCAGGCCCAGGACCTGCTGAAGGAGAAGTTCCCGCAAGCCGCGGGCGGCACGGCCCGGGTCGTGTTCGCCGCGCCCGAGGGCGCGAAACTCTCCGGTGACAAGGAGCGACGCGCCATCCTCGCGACCCTGAGGGGGGTCGCCGCGGTGCCAGGCGTCATCAACGTCTCCGACCCCGCGCAGACCGGCGCCGTGTCCGAGGACGGCACCATCGGCTACGCCGACGCGCTGTTCGGCAAGCCGGCCAACAGCGTGCCCCAGTCCGCCAAGGACCGGCTCGACGACGCCCTGGAACCGGCGAAGAAGGCCGGCCTCGAGGTCGAGCTGGGCGGCACCGTGTCCACCCCGCCGGCCGAGGTCGGCGGCCCCGCCGAGGTCGTCGGCGTGGTCGTGGCCTTCGTGGTGCTCGCGCTCGCGCTCAGCTCGCTCGTGGCGGCCGGGCTGCCCCTGCTGACGGCCCTCGTCGGCGTCGGGGTCGGCGTGCTGACCGTCCAGTTCCTGTCCCGCTTCATCGACATGACGAACACCGCGACCGTCCTCGCGCTGATGATCGGCCTGGCGGTCGGCATCGACTACGCCCTGTTCATCGTCTCCCGCCACCGCGAACAGCTCGCCGATTCCAAGCAGGACGTGCACGACTCGATCGCCCGCGCCACGGCGACGGCGGGAAGCGCCGTGACCTTCGCGGGCGTGACGGTCATCATCGCGCTCGCCGCGCTCGCCACGACCGGCATCCCCTTCCTCACCGTGATGGGCCTGGCCGCCGCCGGAACCGTACTCCTCGCGGTCCTGGTGGCCCTCACCCTCGTACCGGCCCTGCTGGGCTTCCTCGGCGAGCGACTGCGCCCCAAGAGCGCACGGCCGGGGGCGAGTTCCCCGCGAACTCAAATGTCTGGCCGCGAGCGCAAGCCCGGGTCCTGGGGTCTGGCCTGGGGCCGCCTCATGACACGCTTCCCCATCCCGGTCCTGGTCGTGAGCGTCCTCGGGCTGCTCGCCCTCGCCCTGCCCGCCACCGGACTGCGCCTCGGACTGCCGAGCAACGAGACCCAGCCCGCCACGAGCACCCAGCACAAGAGCTACGAACTCCTCACCAAGGGCTTCGGTCCCGGCTTCAACGCGACCCTCGTGGTCGTCGTCGACGGCACCCACATACCCACCGCGCGGCGCGAGACGGTCGTCGAGCAGGTCGCCGACACCGTCGGCAAGGATCCGGACATCGCGACCGTGGCCCCGCCCAGGGCCACCGAGGACGGCGCGATCACCGTGCTCGGCGTCGTACCGAAGGCCGGCCCCGACGACCAGAAGACCACCGACCTGGTGCACCGGCTGCGCGACCATGCGGTGACCCCGGTGACCGACGCGGGCGGCACGGCCTACGTCGCCGGTGCGACCGCCGCCGGAATCGACGTGTCGGCGAAGCTGTCCTCGGCGCTGCCGCTGTTCGTCACGATCATCGTGGTGCTCGCGCTGCTCCTGCTGATGCTGGCCTTCCGCTCGATCCTGGTGCCCCTCAAGGCAGTTCTCGGCTTCCTGCTGTCCATCGCGGCCGGCATCGGCGCGGTCGTATGGGTCTTCCAGGACGGCCACCTCACGGGACTGTTCCAGGTCGCGGCGGCGGCCCCGATCGCGTGCTTCGTGCCGGTCCTGCTGATCGGCGTCCTGTTCGGTCTCGCGATGGACTACGAGGTGTTCCTGGTCAGCCGGATGCGGGAGCACTTCCACCACCACCGGGACGCGCGGGCCGCCGTCGAGCACGGCGTGGAGCGCAGCGGCCGGGTCGTCACGGCGGCGGCCCTCATCATGGCGGCCGTCTTCGGCGGATTCATCTTCAACCACGACCCGACCGTCAAGACGATCGGCTTCGCGCTGACCGTCGGCGTCCTCATCGACGCCTTCGTGGTCCGCCTCACCATCGTCCCCGCGGTACTGAGCCTGCTCGGCCGGCACGCCTGGGCCCTGCCCAGGTGGCTGGACCGCGCCGTGCCGAACGTGGACATCGAGGGCGACTCCCTGCCCCCGCGCATCACAGACGATCGAACGGCTCCCGTCGCCGCCGAACCCGTACGGGCCGGCAAGGACTGACCAACCACCGCGTGAAACCGGCTGCCCGGCAGCCGGAGCCGGGCACCCGCCTCCTGCACCGCCCCTGGGCCCTGTCGTCAAACGTCAGGCTCTAGGGGCGCATTCCGAACAGGAAGCGGGTCGCCCGCGTGCGGCGGACCAGCAGCTCGTACGCGGTGAGGGTGAGGACGAGGGCGATCACCACGAGCACGGCGTACTCGACCAGGATCGGCGCAGACCAGCCGGTCACGAAGTATGCGACGGCGACCACGATCGGCTGGTGCAGGACGTACAGCGGCAGCACGGCTGCGGCGAGATAGCCATAGAGGCGCCGACGCGTCGTCGGGGTCGGGTTCGGCGCCGCACGCTGTTGCGCCGGCCGCCGGCGGTCGAGGAGGCCTGGGATGGCGACCACCAGGCACCATCCGGCCGCACCGAACAGCGCCCGTGAGGCGGTGGCCAGGGCGGTCATCTCCGTGAAGGGCTCGTCGGCCAGGGCAAAACCGGGGCCGGCTGCCGCGAACAGCAGGGCGCCGAGCCAGGCTGCGGTCCCGGCGTCGCGCCGCATCACGGTGCGGAAGCGGTCGTCGGCGGCGAGCGCGAAGCCGGCAACGAAGAACAGCAGGTACGACCAGCGGTGCCAGCCCGCGTATTCCTCCTCCAGCCGTGCGAAGGCACAGATCGCCGCGAAGGCGAGAGCCGGCAGGAACACGACGCCCCGCCGGTGCAGGGTCGCCTCCGCCAGCCGGTCGCCGATGCGGCGGACGCGCTCGCGCGGCAACCACCGGTGGAACGGCACCAGCATGAGGGAGAACGCCAGGAGGAGCACGACGAACCAAAGATGGCCGGTCTCGAAGTGCTCGCCCTGGACGAGGAACGGGAACTCTTCGGGCTCCAAGTGCACGTCGTAGAAGCGGGGCAGGAAGCCGAGGTACGACTCGTGGTAGCCGGCGTCGGCCGAGCGCAGCCGCAGCCACTGCGGCAGCGGGTTCAGCGCGAGGGTCGCGAAGACCAGCGGAACGCCGAGCCGCAGCAGCCGCTCTCTGGCGAAGCCCCCCGCGCCGCGGCGCTGAAGCGAGTGCCAGGCACCGAGGCCGGAGATGAGGAACAGCAGCGGCATAGCCCAGACGACCCCGAACCCGGCGATGATCATGATGGCTTCGGTGGTCTCGGCGTTCTTGACATAGAAGTCGTCGTCGGCAGCGAATACCAGCGCCGAGTGGAAGAAGACCAGCCCGATCACGACCAGCATCCGGATCGCGTCCAGCTCCGGCCGCCGTTCCGGTAACGGTGCCTGCGCCGGTTCTGTGCGCGTCGCCATGTCTGTGCCCCCCGTCGCCTGTACGTCACCAGTGTCGGAAAGGCGGCCGCCGGGCGCCACCCCCCGCAACGGACTCCGCAAGCCGGGCTCAGCACTGAATCGACGACCTCGCGGAGCCCTAAACGGCGGCCTCCTGAACGGGATCCCGGGATTCCGAGTGTTCTGGATCATCGGCCGGGGCGGCGGCACGCAGCGCCGCCTCGACCTGGCGGTTGCTGGTCATGGTCGACGTGACGGCGGTCATGGTGAGGAGCAGGCCCGCGGCGGTGTAGAGCGGGGTGCGTACATCGTAGGTGGTGGCCAGCCAGCCGCCGAGAAAGGCGCCGAACGGGGCGGCGCACATGGCGAGCATGCGGGAGGTGGAGGCGACCCGGCCCATCAGGTGGGCGGGGACGATCGCCTGCCGGAGGGAGGGGCCTAGCACCATCGTGGCGCCCATGCCCGCTCCGCAGACGGCGAGCGCGAGGCCGGCGACATAGGGGTTCGGGGCGACGGCAAGGCCCAGGATGGCGAGTCCCTCGACAGCCGCCGTGCAACTGAGCGCGGCGCCGGTGCCGAGTCGCCGGCCGAGGAAGGAAGCGATGCCCGCGCCGACCAGACCGCCGGTGGCCTCCGCCGTGAGGAGCAGGCCGAAGCCGAATGTGTCGATGCCGAGACGATCGTGCGCGAAGAGGGCGAGCACGGTCTCCACGGCGAGGAAGGCGATGTTCCCGACCGCCGGACGCAGCGCGAGCCCGAGCAGCACCTGATCCCGGAATACGTACGAGGCGCCGGCCCGCGCCTGCCGCAGCAGCGACTCTCGGGCCTGCGGTGCGGGCCGGGGTGCGGCGGGCAGTGACCGTACGAGCAGTGCGGAGATCGCGAAGGAGACCGCGTCGGCGAGCAGCGGCACCGCCCGCCCGAGCGCGAGCAGGGCACTGCCCGCGGGTGGCCCCGCGAAGCCGGACGCGGCGGTCTGGGTGCCGCGCAGGCGGGAGTTGGCGCGCTCCAGGAACGCGGGGTCGCGGCCGAGCAGATCCGGCAGATAGGCCGTGGCGGCAGTGTCGAAGAAGAGTCCGCCGAGGCCGAGGAGGAAGGCCACGGCCGCGAGCAGGGGGATGCTCAGCACGTCGAGCGCGGCCGCTGTCGCCGGTATCGCGAGCAGCACCGCACGCGCCGCGTCCGTGACCCACATCGTGCGCCGGCGGTCCCAGCGGTCCACCAGCGCACCGCCGAGCACCCCGAACAGCAGCCACGGCAGGGTTCCGGCGGCCGTGACGACGGCGAGCGCCATCGGATCCCGGGTCAACGTCAGCGCGAGCAGCGGCAGCGCGGCATGCGTCACCCCGTCACCGAGCGAGGACACCGTCTGCGCAGTCCACAGCCGTCCGAACCCGGTCGGCAACTTCCCAAAAAGTGAGGTCACTTGGCGTCCCCTCCGGCCTGCTCGCGCGATGCCGGGTGCGGGTGGAACAGTGCGAAGACGAGTGACGCATCCGGCAGCGACGGGTCGGACAACTCCCGGTACTCGTCCGCCAGTGCCTGCAGCCGCGCCCCCAGCTCCGCGAACTGCTCCTCGGTGAGCCGCAGATGCGCCATCCGCACATGCCGCTCGGCATCCGCCGGCGCTCCCTCCAGGTCCGCCACCGCATGCCGCATCAGCACATCCGGCCCTCCCTCGCCCGGATCCGGCAGCACGATCGCCCGCGCGGCCATCGCGTAGTACCGCTCGGTGACCCCCCGGACCTTCCGCGTTCGCACCACCTTCACCAGGCCGGCCCGCTCCAGGAGCCGTACGTGGTAGCTGGAACTCCCCTTCGCAAGACCCACCCGCTCGGCGATCTGCGTAATCGTCGCGGGCTCGAAGCGGAGCACGGCCATGATCCGGTGACGGGTGAGATTGGAAACGGCGCGCAACTGCTCGTCAGTGGTGACGTGGAACGTCTCAGGAGGATCATCGGTCGGCATGCCACCAATGGTCAACACTTCTTGACCATTGGTCAAGGGGAGTTTCCGGACTTCCGGGATCGGCTGTCCAGCACGTGAGGACCAGCGGCTGCAGGTCACGTTGGAGGCTCACTGAGGCAGGTGGTCCCAGAACGAGCAGTGGTGTGCGGAATACGCATCGACGGAGCGGATTCCGCCTGGTCCGGGAGCCAACGACTGCACCGACTGCGCGCGAGGTGACAAGGGGCGGAGAACAGGCCAGCGCGGGGCGTCCGGGGTGTTCGGGTCGCCGGTGTGCGCGAAGTTCGTCCAGTAGTCGACCATCCGGTCCGACAGGGCGCGCTGGGCGTCGGTCAGCGGTTGCTCGGTGGGGAGGGAGGAGAACAGGAACGGCATCTCGAAGCCGTGCGCCGCACCGTAAGGGAAGCCCGGATTCGGCGGCAGGCCGGCCAGGACAGGAGCGTCCGGATCGCTGAACTCATAGCCGTAGAGCGGGAGACCGGGGGCATGAGCGGCGATGGCCCGGCCGGCGGCCAGTGTGGTGCAGGTGAGGGATCGATCCGTCAGCACCGAGGCCCAGGCCAGTGCGGGCGTGGAGTGGTGTGCGGCCGGATACTCCGCCTCGACGGCTGGGGCCGCAGGCCCGAAGGCGTCCACCAGACGGGCGCGATAGTCGTTCTCGGTGCGGATCGGGAACGCGGCGAGCGACAGGCCGACGAACATCCGCATCTCATCGTGGTTGGTGCCCTGGATGACCGGCACGCGGTGGAAGCGTCCCGACGCCAACGCCTTGTCCGGCGCCACCGGCAGCAGCGTGTCGCCGAAAGCGGGCCGGTTGAAGGACTGCATCAGCTGCGCGGTCGCGAGGCGATCCGTGCTCTGCCCGCGCAGGCACGCCAGCGCCTCGTCCTCGTCGCCCTCAGCGCAGCCCAGTTGCCGGGCGGCTTCCGCACCGGCCGTCCGGACCTCGCGCTGTGAGGCGAACGGCTCGTACGCCGGTGTCCCGGGTCCGAGAGCGCCGCGTGGGAAGGACATGAGGCAGGAACCGCTCTGGAGCACGGCCCGCTGGAAGAGTCCCACGGCCGTCGGCGAGGTGAGGTGTGCACAGATGCTCAGGGCGCCCGCGGACTCGCCGAACAGTGTGACGTTGCCCGGATCGCCGCCGAAGCGCTCCGCGTTCGCCCGCACCCAGCGCAGGGCGGCCTGCTGGTCCGCCAGACCGAAGGGTGGAGCGGAGCCCAACCCGGGGTGGCCGAAGTAACCGAAGATCCCCAGCCGGTAGTTGACCGTGACGACGACCGTGGCCCCCCGGACCGCGAGTTGTTCGGTGCTGTAGTCACTGCCGGCACCGCCCAGGAACGCGCCGCCGTGCATCCACACCAGCACGGGCCGCTTCCGCCCGGCCGGCTTTGCCGTCGGCGTCGTGACGTTGAGGTAGAGGCAGTCCTCGGAACCGAGGACCGCGGCCGCGCCCGGTGCCGGCATCTGCACACAGCGTTGAGCCGCCGTCGTCGCATCCCGGACACCATGCCACCTGGCGGCGGGCACCGGGGCGTGCCAGCGCAAGGGTCCGGTCGGCGGCGCAGCGTAGGGAATGCCGTCGAAGGTCGTGTACGAGCCGTGCGAGACGCCGCGTACCAGGCCGTGGTCGGTCCGTACGACGGGACCGCTCTGCCTCGCGGTGTCCGGGGAACCGGGTGGTGCGCCGGTCGCCGGCACGGCGGTGGCGGTGAGCAGTGCCACCGCGCAGAGCAAGGGGAAAAGCACCGCACGGAGCCTGTCTCTTCGGCATGGACGTGGTGCTGTCATGGTCGGGGACATACGTATCCACCGTTCTTCGTCGGACGACGGGATCGGACGAGGCCGCACGAGACCGCACGAGACCGGACAGGCTGGTGGAACGAGGCCTGAGCGGTGCAGAAGAGTGCGGACCTACGCGGTCGGTGCTCAGTACGCTAGAACCTCCCCTGCGCTGGAGGTTCAAGAGCCTGTGACGCAAGACACGTGGAGCATCGGCGAACTCGCGGCCGGAACGGGGGTCCCGGTCAAGACCCTCCGCTACTACTCCGACAGCGGTCTGCTGCCCGTGGCCGCCCGAAGCACCGGCGGTCATCGGCGCTACGGTCCTGAGGCGTGGGAGCGGATCCGTCTCATCAGACGCTTACGGGCGTTGGACACTCCGATCGCAACCATCACGCAAGTGGTCACCGGTGAGCGCTCCTTCGGCGAGCTGGTGGCGACCGAGCTCGAAGTGGTGCAGGAACGACTGACCGAACTGCGCTGGCGCCAGGCCACACTCCAGTCCCTTGACGACTGCCCGAGCGAGGAACGGCTCCGGCGTCTGGAGATCCTCTCCCGCGTGCAGAGGCTCCCGCAGGCGCATCGCACTCTCACCGATCACTGGCATCGCGAGCTGTTCGCGACCATGCCCAAGCGCCGGCTCGACATCATGATCGCCATGCTGTCACCCGACCCGCCGCGGGACCCCGATCCGACCACCGTCCTGGCCTACGCCGAGCTTCATCTGCTCATCTCCACACCCAGTTTCACCCGCTGGACCCAGGACCACGACGAGGAGATGAGGGACGGCCCGGCCTTCTACGGGGAGATCGACGAAGCCGCCGCCCTGACGGCCGCCGCCGTAACCCAGGGCCTGCCGCCCGGCCCCGGGGATGCGGTCAACGCTTTCGTCTCCGCCCACGCACGAGCCCGGCGGGAGTCGGACACCCCCGCCTTCCGCCGATACCTGCATGGGCTGGTGTCGAGGTCATCCGGCTTCGACTCCCGCCTGGAACGCTATTGGTCCCTGGTCGGCACCACCACCGGCGGACGCGTACTGAACATGACGGTGGCTCACAAGTGGCTGACCGACGGACTGTCGATCTCGATAGCCGACAACGCACCTTCGACTTCGAGGGGCCCGGCCTCCGAGAAGGCTGCAACCGGGCACGGCATTCGGGGGAAGCGGTACTGAACCGCACCCTTGTGAGGGCAGGCGATGGCCTGCTCGATGCGTCACGCTCCCGCGGCCTCACATCCGGGATCTCAGCACGTCGACCTCACAGCCCGGCGCGAACGGGTCGAAGCCGTGCTCGGTCAGCCAGCGGACCACCAGCAGGCTTCGCAGCGACCACCACGCGTGGATCACGTCGAGGTCGATGTCGGTGCCATAGCCGGCGGCGACGTCGTCGAGGTGCTCCTCGTGTCCGAGCGTGAAGGTGGCGAGGTCGTACAGGGCATCACCCTGGCCCGCCTCGGACCAGTCGATGATGCCGGTGACCTCGTCGCCGTCGACGAAGACGTGCGCGATCTGCAGGTCGCCGTGCGTGAACGCCGGAGTCCACGGCCGGAGCGCGGCCTCGGCGACCTGGCGGTTACGGGTGACCAGGTCAGCGGGCAGGAGGCCGCTCGTCACGAGCGACTCGCACTCGCCGTCGAGTTCCGCCGTCAGCGCGACGATGCTCCGGCCGGCCTGGCCGGGCCGGGGCGGCAGCGGCGCGTCGTGCAGCTTCCGGATGGCGGCGCCCGCCGCGGCCCACGCCGCCGGCGACCCGGTCGACGGCCCGCCGAGGCGCCCAAGCGTCGTCCCCGGGAGTGCGGCGATCGCGAGCACGGGCGGCTTGCGCCACAGGACCTCCGGGGTCGGGACCGGCGCGAGGGACATCGCCTCGATCTCGACGTCGATGCGCGCCTGATCGGCGTCCACCTTCAAGAACACGTCGCCGACGCGCAGGGTCGCACGCTCGGAATGGGCGACGACGACTTCGACCTCATCCATGGCCGACCAGTATCCCGGGGCTGACCGCCGACGTCGCCGGGTTTGTCGCGTGCGATGACGCGGCTGACTGCGTCCCGATCCCCGGCGGCCTCGTGCACGACACCGACCTCCGACCAGGTGCGCGTCGCACCCACGGGCGGGCATTCAGTCCTGGCGGTTGTAGGTGTAGAAGCCCTGTCCGGTCTTGACGCCCAGATGGCCTGCGTCCACGTACTTCTTCAGCAGCTCTCGCGGTCCGGTGGGCAGAGCCGGGTTCTCGGCGGCGTAGTGCGTCTCGATGTCCAGGACCACGTCCAGGCCGACCTGGTCCATCATCCGGAATGGTCCTGCCGGGGTGCCCATGTTGATCTTCCACATCTCGTCCACGTCCTGCGGCGTGGACACCCCCTGGGCGACGACTTCGAGGGCTTCGCGCTTGATGGCCGCCCAGATGCGGTTGAAGATGAAACCCGTCGATTTCCGGTGAGCCTCGAACGCGTGCACGCCGTACCTGGGCAGCTCCTTCTTGAGCAGTTCCATGATGCCCGGGGCGGTCTGGCCGTTGGACATGATGTCGATGGCGTTCTGCTCGGGCGGCATGTAGAAGTGCATGTTCAGCACCCGTTCCGGGTGCTCGACCTGGTCCATGAACTCGCTCGACGCGTAGGAGGAGGAGTTGCTGGCCAGGATCGCGTCGGGGGCCGCCGTGCGGTCGAGTTCGCCGAAGATCTCCTTCTTCAGGTCGAGGCGTTCGGGCACGGCCTCGACCACGAGCCAGGCATCCGCGAGGGCTTCGGCCATGTCGTTGGTGACGACCACCGAGCCCGGCTTGCCGCCTGGGATCTTCGCGGCGACCTGGGGCAGGTTCTCCTCGGCGTAGGCGCGCGCCGCCTCTCCAGCCTGCGCGGACTTGTCGTAGATCCGGACCAGCCCGCCGCGGTCGGCGAACATCAGCGCGATCCGGCGGCCGAGGGTGCCTGCGCCGATCACCGCGACCGGACGGCTTTCGATGTTCGTGGGGAGCGCGAAAGACATGTTCGTTCCTGCTCTCGTGGCGGCCGCTGCGATGTCCCATCGCCTTTCGCAGCCTCAGGCTCCGGCTCAGTCTCAACGCCACGCCATGCGGTCGGAAACCGGGAAGAGCCGTTCGAGGCAGAGCTCAGCTGGGGCCGGACTCGGTGGCATACAACCTCCCCCGTGTCATCCACCCGTTCCGCCGGTTGGCCCATCTGCGGTCGCACCGCCGGGCGGAGCGCACTGCCATGGAAGGCACGCCCGGCCGCCATGCCGAGAGACACGAGGAGAGCCAGATGTGGGACGAACTGCTGGCACTGACGGTCGTACCGGGGAGCGTGCTGCGGGTCGGCATCGCGGACGGCCGGGTGGAGCCCCTGGTCCAGGACGCGGGCCCGGCCCCGGACGGGATCGTCGTCGAGGCCGGTGTCGTCTACTGGACGACCATGGGCGCGCCGACGCACGATCCGTCCAAGGGCTCCGGGGAGGCGGCCCAGGACTTCTCCCGGCGCAACGGCGGCGTACACGCGGTGGGTCTGGACGGCAGCGGTCGCCGGGACGTGGTCGAGCCCGGAGCGATCACCACGGGCAAGCAACTGGCCTCTGACGGCGCCGGGTTCCTGTACTGGGGCGACCGTGAGGGTTACCGGGTGAGCCGAGTCCGGACGGACGGCAGCGGCCTGACCGACCTGGTGGTCAACCCGCCCGGCGACATCTTGCAGCAATGTGTGGGCGTGGCGGTGGACCCCGTACGCGGACACCTCTACTGGACGCAGAAGGGTCCGGCCAAGGGCGGCGAGGGCCGCATCTTCCGCTCCGGCCTCGCTCTCCCCGCCGGGGAGAGCCCCGAGCGGCGCAGCGACATCGAACTGCTCTGGACGGGTCTGCCCGAGCCGATCGACCTGCACCTCGACGGCGACTGGCTCTACTGGACCGACCGCGGCGCCCCGCCGACCGGTAACACCCTCAACCGGGCACCGGTCCCGGCAGCGGGGGACCCGGGCGCGACGCCGCAGATCCTGGCGAGCGGGTTCGCCGAGGCGATCGGCCTGGCCGTCGACGCCGACGCGGGCACCGCCTACGTGGCCGACCTCGGTGGACACATCCGCGCCGTACCGCTGCCCGGCGGACCGGCCGACGGACGTGGGGAACGCGACATCGTGTCCCTCCCCCACCCGCTGACCGGCATCGTCGGCATCAGCTGACCCGCACACCCACATCGCCGACCTGCCGCCCGCGGATCCCTGTGGCGGTGCTCAGGCCGTGAGGCCGTCGATCGCCACGGGAAGGTGGCGGGGGCCGCGCAGCACCGCGTTGGCACGGTACGGCGGCGGGTCCTCGAGCAGCCCGGAGAACGTGACCCTGCGGAAGAGCTCCGGCACGGCGAGCTGCAGTTCCATCCGGGCGAGCGGGGCGCCGAAGCAGTAGTGGATGCCGGTGTAGAAACCCAGGTGCTCGTTGTCCTTGCGGTCGGGGTCGAACCGGTCGGGATTCTCGAAGCGCTTGGGATCGCGGTTGGCCGCGGCCAGCATGAGCCACACCGGCGAGCCCTTGGGGATCGTGGTGCCGGCGACCTCGATGTCGGCCAGCGCGGTGGTCCACGGCACGAACTGGACGGGGGGCTCGTACCGCAGCACCTCCTCGATGATCGGGACGGCCAGGTCCGGCTCCTTCTGGAAGCGCTCGAGGACGTCGGGGTGGCGCAGCAACGTCAGGGTCGTATTGGTGATCGCGTTGACGGTGGTCTCGTGGCCGGCGACCAGGAGCAGCACCGCGGTGGCCTCCAGGTCGGCCGGTGTCATGTCGGGCGCGAGCGCGCTGAGCATCCCGGGGCCGGGGTGGCGGCGTTTGGTCTCGATCAGGTCGGCCAGGTAGGCGCCCAGCTCCTGGCGTGCCTGCGCTCCCTTCTCCTCGCCGGCGTCGCCGGCCCGCGGATCGAGTGACGACGCCAGGGCATCGGCCCACTCGTGGAAGCGCGATTCGTCGTCGCGCGGCACGCCCAGGACTTTGCAGATCGCGGTGACGGGAAGGGGGTAGGCGAAGTCCTCGACGATGTCGGCCTGGTCCTTGCCCTCGAAGGCGTCGAGCAGTTCGGTGACCACCTTGGCCAGGTCTCCGCGCAGGTCGTCGATGAACCTGGGGCTGTGCGGGGGGCCGAACGGCCGGTTGATGGTGTCGCGCAGCCGGTCGTGCACCGGAGGGTCGGTGAAGATGAAGCTCGGCGGCAGGTTGGTGTCGCCGGCCTCCGCATTGCGGGCATAGCCGGCGGACCTGTTGCGCGTGTCGTTGCTCAGCCGTGGGTCGTTGGCCAGGCTCCGCACCTCGTAGTACGTGCTGACCACGTAGGTGCCGTCGTCCAGCAGCCTCACCGGTGTCGTGCGCAGCTCCTCGTAGAGCGGATACGGATCGGCCCGATGGGCGTAGTCGGTGATCTGCTCGATGATGCTGCCGGACGTCATGGCGTCTCCTGAGGGCTCCGGGCGGCACAAGGCCGGTGATCAGGCATGCGAAGCAGTGAACGCGACACGTCGTTCGCTCGGCGAGTAACCCGTCAGCGTGACCGTGGCCCCGTGGGAGGGCAGATGGGGATCCGGGAAGTCCGGGTCGACCGGCTGCGAGGTCTCGTTGCGGCAATCGACCGGGCGGTACTCCGGCGGGAAGGGCGCGCCGGCCGCGATCTGCTGCTCGTAGAAGCCGAGCCACTTGGCACCGTCGAAGGACACCGCGGCGATGACGCGGCCGCGGTAGCCGTAGACCGCGACGAACCGGTCCTCGGCTAGGGCCCCTTGGGCGACGACCAGCTGGTCGCCCAGCGGGGGCACGCCCACGGACTTGATGTTGACGCCGAACTGGGAGGACCAGAACATCGGCAGCCACAGGTGCGGACGGCGCTCGGGACCCGCGCAGATCATGTTGTGGGCGGCGATCTCGGCCTGCTCGACCGCATTGCCCCAGTGCTCCAGTGACAGGAACTGGTAGTCGAACAGCGGGTGAGGGCTGCGTGCGACGTCGCCGGCGGCGTAGATGTCATCGGTGACGATGCCGTTGACGTCGAACACCCGGCATCCGGCGTCGCAGGCGATCCCCCGGGGACCCGCGGCCACCCCCGAACCGGCGAGCCAGTCCGTGTTCCGGACGGCGCCGAGCGAGACGACCGCCACCTCCACGTCGATCACCGAGCCGTCCGACAGATGGGCCTGCTTGAGCCGCCCGGAGAAATCACCCTCCAGGGCAGTGACGCTGATGCCGCAGCGCAGATCGACTCCCTTCCTGCGCTGCATGCGCTCCGCGACCGCGCCGATCACTCCACCGAGAGCGCCCACCAGCGGTGCCGGGCCGCGTTCGGCGACCGTGACCTCGATGCCGAGCTCCCGGCAGGCGGAGGCGACCTCGGAGCCCGTGAAACCGGCGCCTATCACCAGCACCCGGGACACGCCCCCGGTCAGCTTCCTGTGCAGGCGTACGGAGTCGTCGCGGGTACGCAGCACGAAGACCCCGTCCAGCGCCGCCTCTTCGGGATGGATCCACGGCCGCGCTCTCGTTCCGGTGGTGATCAGCAGGCGGTCGTAGGGAACGGTGTCCCCGTTTGCCAGACGCACCACCTTGTCGTCCCGGTCCAGGCCCTCGGCGGCGACGCCCAGACGCCATACGGCGTCGATGGCGCGCCGCCGCGGCAGCGCGGTGTCCTCGGGCCGCGCCCACCCGAGCAGTGCCTGCTTGGACAGCGGCGGCCGGTCGTAGGGTTCGTACGGCTCGTCGCCGATCATGGTCAGCGATCCGGTGAAACCCTGGTCGCGCAAGGTCTCCGCCGCACGCAGACCGGCCAGCGAGGCACCGACGACGACGATGCGGCCCCGGCGCCGCAGGACCTCGACGTCCGTGTCAGCCGACATGGGGCTCGACCCCCTTCGTCGGCTCGTCGGAGTAGTCGACAAGGATCGCCTGGACCGGGCAGGCGGCGGAGGCCTTCTCCACCCGGTCACGTTGTGCCTCGTCGAAGCGAGGGGAGAACAGCAGCGCTTCGCCCCCGTGCAGGGAGAAGACGTCCGGGGCGAGAAAGACGCACTGCGCGTATCCCTGGCACCGGTTGAGATCGACGACAAGCCTCATCTGGAACCCGCTCCCTGCGCGGGCCGCGGTCCCCGTAGGCTCCGCAACCATCTGCGCTCGGTCCATCGAGTGGCCGGCATGCCTCTACCTCAGGATGTGCCTCTGCGCAGGGCGCTCGCAAGGCGAGGGCTGCCGGGCATGCCGCCGCACACCCGGCCGGCGCTGCTGCGCAGGGGGCCTTGTCCCCCACGCAGCTCAGCGCGCGGAGACGACGCGGACCAGGGCGCAGTGTCTCGTCGGAGGCGCCGGCGACGCGACCTGGGGAGGGAATCAAACGTGGCCTGGGGACGCTGCGTACTGCGTGAAGAAGATCGGATTCCTCTCCTTCGGTCACTGGTCGGCCGGCGGGCATTCCCAGGCCAGGTCGGCCAAGGATGTCCTGCATCAGTCGATCGACCTCGCGGTCGCCGCCGAGGAGCTCGGCGTGGACGGTGCGTACTTCCGGGTGCACCACTTCGCCCGGCAGGCGGCCAGCCCGTTCCCGCTGCTCGCGGCGATCGGTGCGCGGACCTCGAAGATCGAGATCGGCACCGGCGTGATCGACATGCGCTACGAGAACCCGCTGTACATGGCCGAGGACGCGGGCGCCGCCGACCTCATTTCGTCCGGCCGGCTGCAACTGGGCATCAGCCGCGGCTCACCGGAGCAGGTGATCGAGGGTTGGCGCCTGTTCGGCTACAGCCCCGCGCCGGGCGAATCGGACGCCGACATGGCCCGCCGCCACACCGAGGCGTTCCTCACGGTCCTCGGCGGCGAGGGTTTCGCCGAGCCCAACCCGCGGCCGATGTTCGCCAACCCGCCCGGGCTGCTGCGGATCGAACCGCACTCCGAGGGACTGCGCGACAGGATCTGGTGGGGCTCCGCATCCAACGCGACCGCGGTCTGGGCCGCCGAGCTGGGGATGAATCTGCAGAGCTCGACGCTGAAGACCGACGAGTCGGGCGAGCCGCTGCACGTCCAGCAGCGCAAGCAGATCGAGACGTACCGCGAGGCGTACCGGAAGGCGGGCCACACGCGGGAGCCTCGGGTGTCGGTCAGCCGCAGCATCTTCGCCCTGACCAACGACCTCGACCGCGCCTACTTCGGCCGCGACCGCAACTCCCGGGACCAGGTCGGCATGATCGACGACACGACCCGGGCCGTCTTCGGGCGCTCCTACGCCGCGGAGCCGGATGAGCTGGTGAAGTTGCTGCGG
The DNA here is from genome assembly GCF_042714775.1 of Streptomyces sp. NPDC058691. Taxonomy (NCBI): domain Bacteria; kingdom Bacillati; phylum Actinomycetota; class Actinomycetes; order Kitasatosporales; family Streptomycetaceae; genus Streptomyces; species Streptomyces sp. NPDC058691. Next base: position 97,023 of record NZ_JBHXSO010000030.1, read on the forward strand.
GACGACGAGGCGATCCAGGCCGCGGACACCTTGCTGCTGACCATCCCGAACCAGCTCGGCGTCGACTACAACGCGCATGTACTGGAGAGCATCCTCACCCACGTGGCACCGGAACTCGGCTGGCGCTGAGCATCGGTCAACGGACGGGCGGCCCGGATCGACGGGCCGCCTGTCCGGGCGGTACAGCCGTCGGCAGGGCGGATGCCCGCATGGCGGCACTTCCGCCCTCTCAGCTCCCGGTGTGCGCAGCTGCTGGCTCATGGGCCCGCGGAAGGTCACGCTCGCGGCGCATTGGGCTCATGGCGAGGATGATCCAGCAGGGCGCGACGATTCCCGTCATGATCCACATGGCCGGCCGGTAGCCGACGGCGTCTCCGAGCACGCCGCCGAGCAGGGATCCGAGTGGGATGGTGCTGTGGTTGGTCATCATGGCCGTCGCCACGACCCGGCCGAGCATGTGCGGCGGGCAATAGGCCTGCCGGAAGCCGCCGATCACGATGTTGGCCACGGAGACTCCGATTCCGACGAGGAAGCCTCCCGTCGCGAACAGCAGCAGGCCCGGGCCCGCCGTGGTCATCGGCAACAGCAGTGCGAACGGCGCGGTGGCGGCCTGCAGAAGCAGCAGGCCGCGTGCGGTGCCGAACCGGCGGCCGACCCAGGCCGCCATCAGCGCGCCCGCGATACCGCCGGCGCTGCCGCTGCTCAACAGCACGCCGACCATGCCGGGTTCCAGTCCGACGGTACGGACCAGGAAGACGACCTGGACCGCTTGGTAGCCCATCAGCGCCATGTTGGTCACAGCGCCCCACATGACCATCGGACGCAGGTACCGGTCCCCGCCCACAAAGCGGAGACCGTCGAGGATCTGCCGTCGTAGGGAGGGACGTTCCTCATGGGGAACATGGCCCGGCTCGACGACGCTGATCCGTGTCAGGCAGACCGCGGAGACCAGGAATGTCACCGCATCGGCCACGAGAGCGCTGACGGCCCCGAATGCCTGGGCGAGCAGTCCCGCCACCCCTGGACCGGCAACCTGGGTGGCGGCCTCGCTGCCCTGCAGCCTGGCGTTGCCCTCCAGCAGGTCGCGTCCACCGAGCACGATCCGGATGTAGGAGTGGTAGGCGGTGTTGAAACACACTGCCGCGGTGCCGCAGAGCAACGCGACGACGAGCAGGTATGGAAAGGTGAGCGCGCCGAGCCAGGCAGCCAGCGGAATGCTCACCAGTGCCGCAGCGGCCACCAGGTCGCACGCCACCATCAGGGGACGTTTCCGTATCCGGTCCACCCAGGCACCCACCGGCAGACCCACCAGCAGCCAGGGCGTCCACACCGCCGCGGCGAGCAGACCGACGGCAGTGGAACCGGCGTCCAACTCCACCGCCGCGATCAGTGGGAGCGCCACCACGCTGACACTGTTGCCCAACCCGCTGACGGTCTCCCCCAGCCACAGCCGGCGGAAATCTCGTTGGGCGAACACTCCCCAACGAGTTCGGGGTTGGTCCAGCGCCTCATTGATGACGTCCATCCGAGGGATCATGCCGTAATTCATGGCCGATCCGCGGTCGAGGCCACTCAGCACCGATCCGTTCGGACCACATCTCAGGCCGCGGAGATTCGGGGATCCCGCCCGGTCTCCACGAAGTCTGTACGGCCTTGGGTGTGACTCCCGACCATGGAAGTGGCACCTGATGAGCGACGTGACTGCCTCGACCGATGCGGTTCAGCTGACGGTGTGCTGGTTCAGCAGCTCAAGGTGCTCCGGTTCCATGGTGATTGTCGCGGCGGCCGCCGAGTCGCGCACGGTCTTGGGCCGGGTGGCGCCGGAGACCGCGATGAGGGATGGGGACTGGGCGAGGAGCCAGGCCAGGGCGAGCTGTGCGGGGGTGGCGTCGTAGTGTGCCGCCAGCTTCTCGAGTGTGCGGACGAGCCCGGAGCCCGCGCCGGCCATGCCCCGCAGCGGGGAGTACGCGAGGAAGGCGATGCCCTGGCGCCGGCAGTACGCGAGCACGTCGCGGTCGCCGGGGTCGAAGAGCGAGTAGGGGTTCTGAACGGTCGCGATGCCCGCCTCGCCCTGGGCCTGGGTGAGTTGGCGCACATCGACGTTGGACAGGCCGATCAGGTCGATCTTTCCCTGCTGTCGCAGTTCGGCCAGGGCGCCGACGCTGTCGGTGATCGGGACGTGCGGGTCGGGCCAGTGCAGGTGGTACAGGTCGATCCGTTCGACGCCCAACGCGCGGAGGCTGGCCTCGCAGTGGCGGCGCAGCGTCTCGGGCCGGCCGTCGACGGGGAAAGTGCCGCCGCTGCGGTAGTGGCCGCCCTTGGTGGAGATCAGCGGGCGGTCGGCCGGGACAACACCGCGCAGTGAGCGGGCGACGAGGTGCTCGTTGTGGTTGTCCTCGTTCGCCGTGGTGTAGGCGTAGGCGGTGTCCAGGAGCCGTATGCCCGCGTCGAGGGCCGCATGGATGGCGTCGGCCGCCGCGGCGGGGTCGTCGGCCCGGTCGAAGGTCAGGGCCGCCAGACCGAGGCCCACGGGATGGACCTCGGTCCGGCCGATGCGGCGCGATGTCAGGCTCACGCCGCACATCCTTGCTTATCCGCGCCGGCGATGACGTGCTCTCCTGCGGTGACGGTGAAGGGCTCTCGTCCGGGCAGTTCGATCGTGCCGGTGCATCCCGGGGGCACGGTGACGGTGGCGACGAGTCGGCCCTCGGTGAGCTCCCAGGACAGGGCGGCGGTGCCGTACGGAGTCTCGTGCCGGGTGCGGGCCCAGGTGATGCCGCCTCCGGGGCGAGGGCGGTAGGTGATGGCGCGGTAGCCCGGTTCGGCCGGGGCGATGCCGCCGACGACGCGGTGCAGCCAGTCGGCGACGGCGCCCAGCGCGTAGTGGTTGAAGGAGGTCATGCCGCCGGGGTTGAGGGTGCCGTCCGGGCGCAGGCTGTCCCAGCGCTCCCAGATGGTGGTGGCGCCCATCTTGACGGTGTAGAGCCAGGACGGGCACTCGGTCTGGGTCAGCAGCCGGTACGCGACGTCGAGGTGGCCGGTGTCGCTGAGCGCGTCACAGATCAGCGGGGTGCCGACGAAGCCGGTGGCGATCCGGGCGTCGTCCTGGAGGACCAGCTCGGCCAGTCGGTCGCCGGCGAACTGGCGCAGGCCGGCGTCCTCGAGGAGGCCGAAGGCCAGGGCCACGGAGTAGGCGGTCGGACTGTCGCTGGTCATGCGGCCGTCGGCGTGCACGTAACGGCGGCGGAAGGCGGCGGCGACCTCGTCGGCCAGGGTTCCGTACTGCTGTGCCACCTCCTCGTAGCCCAGTGCGCGGGCCGACCAGGCCAGGTGGCGGGCCGACCAGGCGAAGTAGGCGGTGGCTATGAGGTAGCGGTCGGTGCGTGCGGCGGCGGGGTCCTCGGGCGGGGCGATGGGGTCCAGCCAGTCGCCGAGCTGGAAACCGGTGTCCCACAGCCGGCTCGGCCCGGCCAGCCGTGCCATGAGGTCCACCCACGCGCGTCCCATGGGAAAGTGCCGGCGGAGCAGTTCGAGGTCGCCGAAGCGCTGGTAGAGCACCCAGGGAGTGAGGGTGGCCACGTCGCCCCAGGCCGCGCCCGGCTGGACGGGGGTCCACATCGGCTCCCCGGGGATGACGGGCACGTACCAGGGGATGGTGCCGTCGGCGGACTGTTCGACCGCGACGTCGTCCAGCCAGGAGTCCAGCATGCCGGCGCAGTCGTACAGGAAGCTCGCCGTGGGGGCGAAGACCTGGAGGTCGCCGGTCCAGCCGAGGCGCTCGTCGCGCTGCGGGCAGTCGGTGGGGATGTCGACGAAGTTGCCCCGCATGCTCCACACGACGTTCTCGTGCAGCCGGTTGACCATCGGGTCGCTGCACTCGAACCAGCCGGTCCGGGCCATGTCCGTGTGGTAGACCCGCGCCACTACGGCGTCACCGGTCAACTCCCCCGGCCAGCCGCTGACTTCGGCGTAGCGGAAGCCGTGCAGGGTGAAGCGGGGCTCCCAGGACTGTTCTCCCGCGCCGTCCAGGATGTAGGTGTCCGTGGCGGCTGCCAGACGCAGCGGGCGGGTGGCGAGTTCGCCGTCCTGAAGGACCTCCGCGTGCCGGAGGGTGACGGTGGTGCCGGCGGGGCCGTCGACGGTGATGCGCAGGCGGCCGACGAGGTTCTGCCCGAAGTCGAGCACGTACCGGCCTTCGGCCTTGGTGGTCACGGTGGCAGGGCGGACCTCCTGGGTGCAGCGAACCGGTGCGCCCTTGGGGGCGATCAGGGTGTCCGGGTTCCGGCTGCCGGTGGCGACCGGCTCCCAGTGTCCGCCGCGACCGCCGTGCGGGGTGGACCAGCGGGCGTCGTGGAGGCGGGCGTCGAACGTCTCTCCGTCGTACAGGCCGCTGAAGAGGATCGGGCCGGCGGAGGCCTGCCAGGTGGGGTCGGTGGCGATGACGGTGGTGCTGCCGTCGTCGTGGGTCACTTCGAGCTGGGCGATGAGGGACTGGTCGCTGCCGTAGAGGTCGCGGTGGCCGCCGTCGAAGCCGAAGCGGCCGCGGTACCAGCCGTCGCCGAGCCAGGCCCCGATGGTGTTGGCACCTTCGGTGAGGAGCGAGGTGACGTCGTAGGTGTAGTACCGCAGGCGTTCGCCGTAGACCGTCCAGCCGGGAGAGACGGTGTCGTCGCCGACCCGGTGACCGTTGATCTCGGCCTCGTACAGGCCGTGTGCCGTGATGTAGAGGCGGGCCCGGGTTATGGGCCGGGACAGGGCGAAGTCCCGTCGTACGCGGGCCGGCCGGCGGTCGCTGTCCGGCTCTTCCGGCCAGGCGGCGCCGACGGGGACGGCGCGCCAGTCGCCGGGTTCGAGGAGACCTGCTTCGACGGCGGCCGGCGCGCTCCAGGGCGAGGGTTCGTCGGTGCCGGTCCAGAGGCGGACCCGGACCAGGGCGCGTTCCCGGGAGGTGAGAGGGGTGCCGGGCCAGGGCACGAGGACCTGGTCGGGGCCGGTGATGCGACCGGTCCGGTGGATGTCTCCGCCCCGGTCGATCTCGATCTCGTAGCCGTCCTGGGTTTCCGTTCCGGGCGGCGTCGACCAGGACAGGCGGGGTTCGGTGACTCCGATACCGAGGCCGTCGCGCAGGTGCTCGAACGTCAGCGGGGCAGGCTGAAGGGACATCGGTGGGGGACCTTCCGTGAGGGGGTGGTGCGAGCGGCGTCGCCGTGCCGGGCGGGTTGTCGTCAGCCCTTGACGGCGCCTCCGGTGAGGCCCTTCATGACCTTCTGGTTGAGGAACAGGTAGACCACCAGCGTGCCGAAGACGTTGATGCAGATGGCGGCGAACAGCGGGCCGTACTGGGTGGCGCCGAAGTCGCCGGTGAAGTTGAGCAGGCCGACCTGGACGGTCCGCAGATCCTGGTCGTTGGTGAAGGTGAGCGCGATCAGCAGGTCGTTCCAGATGAAGAAGAACTGGACCAGGCCGACGGTCAGGACGGCGTTGCGGACCACCGGCAGGCTGACGCTCCAGAACGCGCGCAGGATGGAGGCACCGTCGATGGTGGCCGCCTCGAACAGCTCCCGGGGCACGGACTTGTAGTAGGTGCTCATCATGAACACCGTCAGCGGCAGGCCGGTTCCGGTGTAGGTGAGGATCAGGGGCCACAGAGTGCCCGACAGGCCGGTCTGGAAGTACACGGTGAACAGGGGCAGCAGGATCATCTGGGAGGGCACCATGATGCCCGCGAGGAAGATCAGCAGGGTCAGGCTGCGTCCCTTCCACACCATGATCTGCAACGCGAAGCCGGCCGCGGTGCCGAGCAGCAGGATCAGGGCGAGGGAAGGGAGGGTGGCGAGAAGGCTGTTCCTGACGTACAGCCCGATGTGGCCGGTGGTCCACGCCTGGCTGTAATTGCCCCATTCCCAGGTGGTGGGCAGGCTCCAGGTGGAGTTGTTGAGGTAGTCGCTGTTGGACTTGAGCGAGGTCAGGAACATCCAGACCATCGGGTACACCTCGACGACGAGGAGCAGACCGATGATCACCTTCACCCACACGCGGGAGACACGGCGCCGGCGGCCAGGGGCGGCCCCGGCACGACGCAGGCGGTCGCCCAGGCCACGCGCCCGGGTTGTCTTCATCGGCGCATCGACGGACATTGCCTTTCAGCCCTTCGTGAGGTCGCGCCGGGAAACGCGGAAGACGACCAGGGTCACCAGGAGGCACAGCACCGTCAGCAGCAGTGCGATCGTGCTGCCGTAGCCGTAGTCGCCGTAGGTGAACGACGTCTGGAACATGTACAGGGTCAGCGGGGTGGTGGCGTTGCCGGGGCCGCCGTTGGTGAGGGCGACGATGGAGTCGAAGACCTTCAGCGTGCCGTTGATGCTGAAGATCATTGATGACATCAGCACCGGGAAGGACAGCGGCAGCACGATGTGCCGGATGAGCCGCAGGCCCGAGGCGCCGTCCAGCCGAGCGGACTCCAGGACCTCGTCGGGGATGTCGACCAGGCCGGCGAACAGCAGGACGGCGTAGAAGCCCATCGAGCGCCAGATGTCCATGAGGATCAGGACCCAGAAGGCGCTTCCGGCGCTGCCGAACCAGTCGACGGATCCGATGCCGACCATGTTGAGCAGCGAGTTCACCGGGCCGGTCTGCGGGGCGACCTGGAAGAACTTCTGGAAGAGCAGGCCGACGGCCACCGTGGGCAGCACGACGGGGAAGAACACCAGGGTGCGGATCAGGCCGGAGGCGCGCTTGAGGAAGAAGATGTACAGCAGGGAGAGCAGGTAGCCGGCCGCGACCTGGCCGACGGTCACCACGGCCGCGTACTTCAGGGTGAACCACAGGGCGTCACGCACGGCGGGGTCGGTGAACAGCCGGTGGAAGTTCTCCAGGCCGTTGCCGGTGAACCCGTCGATGGTGTTGCCCTTGGTGAACGAGTAGCCCAGCGACCACACCATGGGGACGAGCATGATGAGGGAGTACACGAGCAGCGCTGGTCCCACCAGGATCAGGATCGCTCTGCGGTCACCGAGTACGCGGTGCATGGTGTCCACTTCCTTGCGTGTCGAGCTGTCGGGGCCGGGCAGTCGGTGTGGGGCGGCCCGGGCGCGGTGGGTTGCCGGGACCGGGCGTGCCCCACACGCCGTCTGTCACTGGCTGTTCAAGGCGTCCTGGACGGTCTGCATGAACTTCTCGGGGCTGAGACTGCCCGTGGCCAGTCCGGCCGCGTTGGTCTGGCTCACCGTGGTGGCCTTGGTGCTGAACAGGGCCTCGAACCACAGCACGTTCTGCTTGGAGGAGCTGATGGTGTCGCGGACCTGACCGGTGACCGCGTTGGGGGCGGGGACGTCGGTGTTGAGCTTGAAGCCGGAGATGACGCCCTGGTCCTTCAGGACGGTGCTGCCGTAGTTCCTGGCGATGCACGAGACCCAGTCGCCGGTCTTCTTGTCGAAGGTCTTGGAGCCGAGGGTGATGGCCAGGCCGACGTTGGACGGGTACTGGTCGATGGAACCCTTGCCGCCGGCGACCGCGGGGAACGGCATGAAGCCGATGTTCTCCGCGCCGACCTGGTCCTGCTTGGGGTCGGCGATGTTGGCGAGCGCCCAGCTGCCCATGTAGAACATGGCGGCCTTGCCGGACAGGAACTGGTTCATCGCGGTGTCGTAGTCGATCGAGCCGACGCCCTTGCCGAAGTAGCCCTTCTTGCCGAGGTCGGCGATCTCCTGGGCGGCCTTCACGTACTGCGGGTCCGTCAGCTTGGCCTTGCCGTCCGCGACGTCCTTCAGCGCGTCCGGGCCGAGGCTGCGGTAGAGGTAACCGGAGACCAGCCGAGTGATCGGCCAGCCCTGCTGGCCCGACGCGGAGAGCGGCTGGATGCCCTTGGCCTGCAGCTTGGCCGACGCGGCGACGAGCGCGTCCCAGGACTGCGGTTCACTCAGGCCGTTTTCGGCGAAGAGCTTCTTGTTGTAGAAGATCCCCTCGACGTTGTACTCGTACGGCAGCGCCGCCAGCTTGCCCCCGTACAGGGCCTTGATCGTCGAGACGGCGCCGGGCTCGAGCTGGTCGAGCACGCCCAGGTCGGTGAGCTTCTTCTCCAGATCCGCGACCTTGCCGGCCTTGTACAGCTGGTTGGTCAGCGCCGGCGCGTTGCCCGCGGCGAACTGGACCGGCAGTGCGTTCTGGCCCGCCAGCAGCTGCAGCTTCTGGTCCAGGCTGGTCTGGGGAACGGTCTCCACCTTCAGCGGCTGGGCGGTGTCGGCCGTCTTGCAGGCACCCTTCGACAGCGTCGTCAGAGCCGTCTTGACCGTGGAGTTCTCCGTGACGCTCAGGTAGCTGAACTCCTTGGCCGCCGCGGTGGAACCGCCGCCGCCGGTGCCTCCGCAGGCGGAGGCGAGAACGACCACCGCGGCGGCGCTCGCGGTGAGGCCGAGGATCCGTGCTCTTCCGGCACGGGACGAATCGATGATCACAGCTTGGCTCCCTGTCAGCGTTGATGCGGAGGCACGCGATGCCGGCCTGCGGGAACGCCGCGAGCACCATGAGTGTGTATAACGTTCTTCACGACCGAGCGGGCACAACAGTGCACCCAGCGCCCGGCACCGTCAAGACATTCCGCGGAAACGACACAGAAACGCGGCTCAGGTCTAGCCGAGAGAGGCGGAGATGGTGTAGACCGTTGCACTAGCTACGAAGGACACAGGGGGCAGCAGGCATGGAGTCCGCACCGCAGCGGAAGAAGCGCGTGACCATCACCGACGTCGCACACCACGCGGGAGTCTCGACTGCCGCGGTCTCCAAGGTGCTGCGCAACGCCTACGGGGTGAGCGCGGCCATGCAGGAGCGGGTCAGGGCGGCCATGGCCGAGCTCGACTACCGGCCGCACGCGGCGGCGCGCGGCATGCGCGGACGCACGTACACGATCGGTGTTCTGCTGGACAACATCCGCAACACCTTCTTCGCCGACATCCTGGACGGGATCCAGGACCAGCTGCATGACAGCGAATACACCGTCATGGTCGGCGCGGCCGGCTTCGGCGCGGACGCGCAGGCCAAGACCATCCGGTCCATGGTGGACCGGCAGATGGACGGGCTGATCCTGATCGCACCGGGAACACAGCGCACCGAAGTGATGGCCATGGCCCAGTCCACCCCCACGGTCGTGATCGGCCATCACGATCCGTCCGACATCCACGACTCCGTCCTTGACGCGGACGGCCTCGGGGCCGGCCTGGTGATCGACCACCTGGTGTCGGCCGGCCACCGCGACATCGCCCTGGTGTCGGCCCCCGGAACCAAGTCGAGCCAGTGGACGCGTACGCCCGAGATCGTGCTGACCAGCGGCTACCTCGAGGCGATGGAACGCCACGGGCTTCAGGAGTACTCCCGTGTGTGCCGGGCCGCGTACTCCGACGACGGGGGCTACAAGGCCGGCATGAGCCTGCTGACCGCGGAGAAACCGCCCACGGCGATCATGACCGGTGCCGACGTGGCCGCTCTGGGGGTGTGGCGCGCCGCGCACGAACTCGGCCTGCGCGTCCCTGAGGACGTCTCCCTGGTGGGCTACAACAACACCGCGATCGCGGACCTCGCCACCGTGCAGCTGACCAGCGTCGACCAGGCCGGGCACACCATGGGCTCCACCGCGGCCAAGATGCTCATCGAACGCGTCGAGGGCCACCGCGACCGGGCCACCCAGACCACCATGACGCCCCGCCTCGTCGTCCGCCACAGCACCTCGGCACCGGCCGCCCGTCCCTGATGCCCCACCACGGGCCGCTCGAAGTGGCTCGCAGCCTCGTCTGTCGACGACGGCTTCACCAGACGCGCCGACCGCTGGGTCAGTAGCGGAGGCGAGCCTCAGGCCCGTTGATACTCAGCAGCACTTATTGAAGACTTGCAGCGGAGGCTGCAGGCCGTCGATCGGAGCCAGCCTGAGCTCCAAGTCCTGCAGCGGCTTGAGCAGGGAATTGAGGCGAATCCTGTCGGGTGGCGATTTGTCAGGCGCTTGGGTCCGAGCCGGTCCAGCGCTGCTCCCCCGCGGGCACGGGGGCCGGCCTGCGTGCGGTGTCACTGATGCGGATCAGGATGCCGATGAGCACCCAGTTGGCGATGACGGAGGAACCGCCGTACGCGAGGAACGGCATGGTCATACCGGTCAGCGGGATGAGGCCCATGACCCCGCCGGCGACCACGAAGACCTGAAACGCGAAGGCGCCGGAGAGGCCGACCGTGAGGAGCTTGCCGAACGGGTCGCGGGCGGCGAGGGCCGTGCGGACACCGCGCTCGACGATCAGGCCGTAGAGCATCAGTATCGCCATGGTGCCGGCAAGGCCCATCTCCTCTCCGAAGGTGGCGAGGATGAAGTCCGAGTTGGCGGCGAACCGGATCTGTTCGGAGTGGCCCTGGCCGAGGCCCGTGCCGAGGGTGCCGCCGGAGCCGAACGCCCAGAGGGCCTGCATCGCCTGCTCCGAGTGGCCCGGAACGCCCGACTGGCTGAGCTTGTACTCGCGCATCGGATCGAGCCAGGACTGAACACGCTGCTGTACGTGGGGTTCGAAGGTGGCCACGCTCACGGCACCCGCCGCCGACATCAGCAGACTGAGGACGATCCAGCTCGTCCGTTCGGTCGCGACGTACAGCATGATGACGAACATTCCGAAGAACAGCAGCGACGTTCCGAGATCGGTCTCGAACACCAGGATGAGGATCGAGATGAACCAGACGGCCAGGATCGGGCCCAGGTCGCGGCCGCGTGGCAGGTGAAGGCCCATGAACCGGCGGCTGGCCAGGGCGAGCGCGTCCCGCTTCACCATCAGATAGCCGGCGAAGAAGATCGCCAGGATGATCTTCGCGAACTCACCGGGCTGGATGGAGAAGCTGCCGACGTGGATCCAGATCCTGGCGCCGTAGATGTTGGCTCCGAGGCCGGGAACCAGCGGCAGGAGCAGCAGCACCAGCGCGCCGACCATGCATATATAGGTGTAGCGCTGCAGGACGCGGTGATCCTTCAGGAAGACCAGCACGACAGCGAAGAGAACGATGCCGAGCGCGGTGTACATCAACTGGCGGGGCGCCGCGGTTCCCGCCTGCTTGATCGACTGGAGCAGCTTGGACTGGTCGAGGCGCCAGATGACGACCAGACCGAGCCCGTTCAGCAGCGTGGCCAGCGGCAGCAGCAGCGGGTCCGCGTACGGAGCGAACTTTCGTACGACGAGATGGGCGACGGCGGCCAGCAGGCCGAGGCCCAGGCCGTAGCCCAGCAGCCCCGCGGGGACCTGGCCGTCGATGGCGAGGCCCACGTTGGCGTAGGCGAACACAGGAACGGCGACGGCGAAGACCAGCAAGGCCAGTTCGGTGTTGCGTCGGTTCGGCGCGCCGATCGATCCGATCGTCGACGTGTGGTGCGTCGGAGTGCTCGTACGACTGCTCATCGTCTGACAGGGCCTCTCACGGCGTCTGGATGCTCACCGCATGGCGAAACGTCGGCAAGGCAAGGGCAGGGTGCGATGCGGTCGTGGATCGGGAGGACGAGGTGCCGGCCGCGCTGTCAGCTGACGTGATCATGGACGTCAGCGGAGGTCTGCGTGGTTCCCGTACTCCTACCGGCCTCGCCCGCTGAGGACCTCGCGTTGTTCTCGCTCTCGCGTGAGCACCCTCCCGGGCCGTTCTGCGGCCGCGGAAGGGCGCTCAGCGACGAACACGTCCAACTGCCGTCGGCCGGCGAACGGGTGGGATCAGCTCGTGTTGCCGCGCGGGCACGTCGGCACGGTCGGAGGCGAGGAGCCGGGGTGCGCCGGGTGCAACGGCCGGAAGTAGTGGGTGAGTGTCCAGACGCCGATGCGAGCGCCGGCGCGGCACCCCTCGGTGTCCGCCGTGCGGGTGTGGATACCGGCCCAGACCCGGGCATCGATCATGTCCTGGTTGAGCTGTGTGGCGTCGTCGTAGCGCCTTGTCGTGCCCGTGACCTCTGACGGGATGTTCAGGTCGAGGCGCGTGGTGCCGAAGATCCCGGTCAGGGTCTGCACGACGGCGCCGGTGACCGCGGTGTGCCCGCTGATGTAGTCGGGGTGCGGGGGTGTGACCAGCAGCGGCTGCCACTGCGGATCGGGGTCGGTCGCGGAGTTGCCGTCGGTGTCGGCCAGTTGGATGGCGGTGATCGGCCGCCAGACCCCGTAGTGGAACTTGGCATCCCACGCGGTGATGACGGCGTCGGTCGCCGAGGCGTTCGCGGCGGCGAACAGGCGCGCCGTGTCGGCGATGTCCAGGTGGTGCCGTGCGCTGTAGTCGCGGAACGCCGTCTGGAACTGCACCGCCAGGTTGCCCCCGAAGAACAGGGCGGTCTCGGTCTGTTGCGCGGTGCGGGGCGAGCCGGTCCGCGCGCCCATGGTCTTCACCTCGTTGAGGTCCTGGGCGTAGCGGGCCGAGGTGAGAGCGGGCGGCGGGCCGGGCCGGAACTGGGCCGGTGAGGTGCGCAGCAGTGGGCGCAGCCGGGCGAGCCACGTGTCGATGAAGGGAAGTCCGGCCGGCGGGGTGGGCCGCCATACGCCCGGTGCGGGCGGTGTGGTGAACTCCAGCGTCGCGAACCGGCCGTCGCCTTCCCGTAGTTCGAGGACGTGGTCGGCGGCGCGCGCTCCGAAGGACACGCCCTGTCGCTTGGCGTTGCCGTCGGGGATCTCGGCGAGGGAGTCGGCGTACGCGGCGTCGAGCAGCGCACGGGACGCGGGGAAGTCGGCGAGCAGTACGTGGTGTGCGGCGGTCACGGCCGCCGCCTCGGGGGACGCGCCGGCGGGCCCGTGCGCCCGCCACTTGTAGGGGGCGTAGCGGCCCTGGATGCCGACCACCGCGTTGTAGACGGCGATCGAGACGAACCCGTTCCAGATGACCGCCTGCCCGGAAGGCCGGGTGGCGGTGAGGTTCGCGTTGATGACGTCGGTGGCGATGACGCTCCAGTCGCGGATCGCCGAAGGGTCCGCAGCGGGCGGCCGGTTCATGTCGGCGACGACTGTGGCGGCCGTGCCGGCGGTCCGCGCCGCGGCGGGTCCGGGCGCCGCTGTCGCGGCGGCGACAAGGACCGCCGGCACCGCTATGCCGGCGAGCCGCCTGAACCGCCTGAACCACCGGAGGCGCGGCCTGGACGGTGGCGGGGTACTGTCCGCAGGACTCATGTCTCAGACTCCTCGTCGGTCTCGGGCCCGCGCCGAACCAGAGGACCTCCGGACCGGCGCGGGTCACGTCGGCGTGATTCCTACCCGTGACCAGGGTGGCTGCCGCCCGACTCATCCCAGTGACGCAGCCTGTTCCCGCCTTCCGTCGCCGAGGGACGCCCACGCGAGGATGACGAACCCTCACCCAACGCGCCATCGCGCGCCTCGTCGTTCAGCGGGCGACCACCGCGACCGCCGTCGACCGCCGTCTGTCCGTCGTGAGTCAGTACGACCGCCGGCAGCAGCCGGCTCCTGCCTGTGGCTTCGACGTTTTCCCAGTTCGAACTGTGCGAGCGAGGCGAGCATCGTGCAGGACGCGGTTCAGGGCCGGTCACGCGCGATGCCGAGAGCGAAGCGCTTGACCCTCACGTGGCGTCATGCCGCATTGTCGGTGGCGTGGAAGAGCACCTGACAGTGGGACGGGTGGCCGAACTGGCCGGCGTGAGCGTCCGCACGCTGCACCACTATGACGAGATCGGCCTCGTGCGGCCGTCCGCGCGGACCTCGGCCGGGTACCGGGCCTACTCGGCGGGTGACGTAGAGCGGCTGCGGGAGGTACTCGCCTACCGGCGGCTGGGCTTCGGATTGCGCGAGATCGCGGATCTGGTCGACGACCCGGCCACCGACGCGGTCGCGCGCCTGCGCCGGCTGCGCGGCCTGCTGCTGGAACAGCGCGACCGCGCCGCTGCGACGGCGACGGCCATAGACAGGGAACTGGAGGCGCGGGCATTGGGAATCAGGACGACACCGGAGGAACAACTGGGTGTGTTCGGCGCGCAGTTGTACGACGCCATCGGGTCTGCTTACCCTGCGACACGACGCACCGAGCCGCGGATCGCCGCGAGGATCTGGGATGCGCTCGGGGACGCACGAACCGTTCTCAACGTCGGGGCCGGCACCGGCTCCTATGAGCCCCCGGACCGCGACGTCACGGCGGTGGAACCGTCGGCGGTCATGCGGGCGCTGCGTCCCGCGGGCGCGGCCCCGTGCGTGGCAGCCGCCGCGGAGAGCCTGCCCTTCGAGGATCAGTCCTTCGACGCCGCGATGGCCTTCAGCACCGTTCACCACTGGCAGGACCCGATCGCCGGACTGCGTGAGATGCGCCGCGTGGCCCGCCGCGTGGTGGTGTTCACCTATGACGCCGGCGACACCGGCGACCCCGGCCGGCGTCAGCGGTTCTGGCTCACCCGCGACTACCTGCCCGAATTCGCCGGCCTGCTTGTCGACTGGCCTTCACTGGCCGACCTGACCGGCGCGATCGGGGGCCGCGCGGAACCGGTGCTCATCCCGTGGGACTGTGCTGACGGCTTCTTCGAGGCCTACTGGCGCCGGCCCGAGGCATACCTGGATGACCATGTGCGCCGCGCGGTTTCGGTATGGACCAAAGTCGGGCCGGAGGCCGAGCAGCGGGCAGTGAGCAGACTCCGCGACGACCTTTCCTCCGGCCGGTGGGCCGAACGGAACCGCGACCTCGTCGCCCTTGACGCGGCAGAGCTCGGCCTCCGCCTTCTCGTGGCCTGAACCCGCGGAAACCGCCGTCGAGGCGCGGGGCCCGGCAACGTTGTGC
>NZ_JBHXSO010000031.1:0-25643 GCF_042714775.1 Streptomyces sp. NPDC058691
GCCGAGTGGCGGTCGCGGGCCCGTCGGGAGCCGGTCCGGATCAGTCCAGGTAGTCGCGGAGCACCTGAGAGCGGGACGGGTGACGCAGCTTGGACATGGTCTTCGACTCGATCTGGCGGATGCGCTCACGGGTGACCCCGTACACCTTGCCGATCTCGTCGAGCGTCTTCGGCTGGCCGTCGGTCAGGCCGAAGCGCATCGAGACCACACCGGCCTCGCGCTCGCTGAGCGTGTCGAGGACGGAGTGCAGCTGCTCCTGCAGGAGCGTGAAGCTGACCGCGTCGGCCGGGACGACCGCCTCGGAGTCCTCGATGAGGTCACCGAACTCGCTGTCGCCGTCCTCGCCCAGCGGGGTGTGCAGGGAGATCGGCTCGCGGCCGTACTTCTGGACCTCGATGACCTTCTCGGGGGTCATGTCGAGTTCCTTGGCCAGCTCCTCCGGGGTGGGCTCGCGGCCCAGGTCCTGGAGCATCTGGCGCTGGACGCGGGCCAGCTTGTTGATGACCTCGACCATGTGCACCGGGATGCGGATGGTGCGGGCCTGGTCGGCCATCGCGCGGGTGATCGCCTGGCGGATCCACCACGTCGCGTACGTCGAGAACTTGAAGCCCTTGGTGTAGTCGAACTTCTCGACCGCACGGATCAGGCCCAGGTTGCCCTCCTGGATCAGGTCCAGGAAGAGCATGCCGCGACCGGTGTAGCGCTTGGCCAGCGAGACCACCAGGCGGAGGTTGGCCTCCAGCAGGTGGTTCTTGGCCCAGCGGCCGTCCTCGGCGATGATCTCCAGCTCACGCTTGAGCTTGGGGGCGAGCTTG
Source organism: Streptomyces sp. NPDC058691 (assembly GCF_042714775.1). Lineage (NCBI taxonomy): Bacteria > Bacillati > Actinomycetota > Actinomycetes > Kitasatosporales > Streptomycetaceae > Streptomyces > Streptomyces sp. NPDC058691. The sequence continues at coordinate 816 of NZ_JBHXSO010000031.1, forward strand.
TCCGCCTGGGCCAGCTTGTCCTCGGCGAACAGACCGGCCTCGATGCGCTTGGCGAGCTCCACCTCCTGCTCGGCGTTGAGGAGGGGGACCTTGCCGATCTGCTTCAGGTAGTCCTTGACCGGGTCGGCGGTGGCACCGGCCGCGGCGACCTGCTGCGCGGGCGCGTCGTCCTCGTCGTCGTCGGAGAGCACAAAGCTCTCCGCCTCGGTCTCGGCCGCCGGTACGTCCTCGTCCTTGCCGGGCGTGACCTCCTCGAGGAGTTCCTCGCCCTCGGCGAGCTCGTCGTCCTTCTTGGTCTTGCTCTCGGCGGCAGTGGTCTTCTTGGCCGTCGTCTTCTTGGCGGCGGCGGTGGTCTTCTTGGCCGCGGTCTTCTTCGCCACGGCCTTCCTGGCGGGCGCCACGCCCTCGTCGGTCACGTCCGCCACCGCTTCCGCCTCGACGGCGGACGCGGGTGCCGCGGCGGCCTTGGCTGCCACGGCCTTCTTCACCGGGGCGGCCTTGGTCTCGACGGTCTTGGTGGCAGTACGCTTCGCCGGGCTCTTGGCTGCGACGCTCTTACGGGTGCGCTTGGGCGCCTCAGCGGCACTCACCATCAGCGTCACACCCTCCTCGTCGAGGACCTGGTTGAGGCTGCGCAGAACGTTCTTCCACTGGGTTGCCGGGATCTGGTCCGCTTCGAAGGCTCGGCGCACGTCGTCGCCGGCGATCTGACCCTGAGCCTTACCCCGCTCGATGAGCGCCATCAGAGACTCGGACTCGGCGATCTCCGGCGGGAGCGTACGGGATGTGCTGGCCGACACGAACAACCTCTCGGAACGATGGAAAACGACTACGGTGGAACCGCTCAGCAACTCAGCGTCATGTTCGTCGCGGATATTCCTCGTGCGGCCGCCACCTCTTACCTCATCGCGCTGCTCGCCAGAGCGTTACGCCCGACCCCACGTGGTCCGAGTCACACCCCGGAACGGCACCAACCAGTCGATAGCCGGACACTCGCCGTGAACGAGGCGGCCATGGCCGTCCGCCAGGCCGGGGCGGACGGCTCCGCCGCCGGGCCCGGAGGGTGTGGGCCGGCGGCGGATGTCGGTGCCGTCTCCGGCTCGCTCCAGGCGATCAGTGCTCGCGCGGCGCGGGGACGACATGGTCGGGGGTCCCGGCGGCGGGACCCGGCTCGGTGTGCACGGCCAGCAGTTGGCGCATGACGGCCTCCGCCTCGGCACCGTCGGAGGCGGCCAGCGCCTCGACCACCCGCGCGTGGAGGGCGACGGAGTGATCGCCGGGGCGCTCGCAGCCGGTGACGGGGCCGCCGGAGACATGGAGAGCGGCGGAGACGATGCCGGACAGGTGCTCCAGCATGCGGTTGCCCGCGACCTGCAGGAGCAGGCCGTGGAACTCGGCATCGGCGCGGGAGAAGGTCAGCCCGTCGCCCTGACCGACGGCGTGAGCCATGATCTCGGTCATGTCCACCAGGCGCTGCTGGATGTCCTCCCGGCCGTGGCCGGCGGCGAGGCGGGCGGCGAGCGGCTCGATCGTCCAGCGCAGCTCGAACAGCTCACGGCGCTGGTCGTCCCGCTGGGGGCCGAAGGCCCGCCATTCGATGATGTCGGGGTCGAGCAGGTTCCAGTCGCTGACGGGGCGGACCCGGGTGCCGACGTTGGGCCGGGCACTGACCAGACCCTTGGCCTCCAGTACACGCAGTGATTCACGGACGACGGTGCGGGAGACCTCGAAACGCTGGCCGATCTCCTCGGGGACGAGCGGGCGGTCGGCGCCCAGGTCGCCGGAGACGATCATCTGGCCGAGCTGCTGGACGAGTTGGCCGTGCAGCCCGCGGCCACGGCTGCCGCCCGCCCGGCGGCCCACCCGGCCCATGTCGGTGTCGCCCCCCTCCCAGGAGGGCACACCGCCCGGCCGGTCCAGGGAGGAACCTGCGGAGACGTCGGCGTACGGATAGCGGTCGAGCTCGCCACCGCCGACGAGGCTGGAGTCGGCGGAGCGGGCGGCGGTCATCATGGTGTGCGCAAGGGTACTCACGCATCATTTGTCGGCGATGACGCCCGGCGCCTTGAGGGCTTTGCTGAAAAGCACACGAAAGGGTGAGCACTCATCACCTGATAATTGACGCTTTATCGGAAGGAAATGGGGTTTCTCCGGCGCAAGACCGTTGCCACATAGGCACACAACAGAGCGAAGAGCGACAAGACGAAGGAATAGCGGACGGGTTGGCTCGCCAGCCGCACCGCGTCGATCGCCGGCGCCGTCGCCGCCCGGCGCACCACGGGCGCCACCAGCAGTGGCACCGCCAGCACCCCGGCCAAGCCCAGCGCGGTGGTGCGGAACACCCCGGCCGCCAGCACACCGGCCCAGCAGCAGACGAGCGCCAGCACCCCCCATGTCACCGCGATACGGGCCAGGGCGTGGAGACCCGGCAGCCCGTGGCCGCCGAGGAAATGCACCTCCACCGCTCCCGCCACGGCCGCGCAACCGGCGATCAGCAGCGCCGCGCCACCGTTCACGACGAGCTTGGCCAGCAGCAGGCGCAGTTGGCGCGGCACGGGCGCGTTGGCGGGCGCCAGCGCCGGGTAGCGGAACTCCTGGCCGTACGAGAGCGCCCCGAGGAGCCCGCCCCCGAGCGCGGCCGGGGGAAGCGGCAGGGAATGCGCCCAGCCGGTCAGCAGGCGCAGGGAGACGGCGTGGTGCCCGGTGCGCAGCAGCACGAGGGTGGAGAGGGCGGAGGCGAGCACGCCGGCGAGGGCGATGAGCCAAGGGCTTCGGATACCCACGAGGCGGCGCAGTTCGTAGCGGACCGGACGGGCGGGCCCGGCGGGCGGGCGCGCCTCTCGCACGGGCGCCAGGGAGACGGTGCCGGGGACGCGCTCGCCGCGCGGCGACTCCGGGACGCCGGTGTCGCCCACCTCGTCCGCGAGGCGGTGCAGCAGGATGCCGTTCCGGAAGGCCGTCTCCCCGATCCGGGCGGTGGTCGTGCCGTAGACGCAGATGCGGCTGCCGCTCTCCTGGGTGATCTCGGTCTCGTCGTCGGCGAGCAGCAGCGCCAGCCGTTCGGCCTGGGGCGACTGCACGGCGACGTACGGGCGCAGCCGTCCGCGGCCGAACTCCCGGGCGGACTGGTCGGCGACGAGCCGTCCCGCGTCGAGCGTGACGATGCGGTCCGCGAGGCGTCCGGCCGTTCGAGGATCGCTCACGGTGACGACGACCGTGCCGCCGCGTGCGGCATAGGTTTTCAGCAATCCGTACAGCCAGGCGGTGTCGCGGGGTGACAAGTCCTGCGCGGGGTCGTCGAGCAGGAGGGCCGGCGGGTCGCCGAGAAGGGCGGCGGCAACGCCCAGGCGGCGGTCCATGCCGAGCGAGAACTCGCCGAGACGCCGGTCGGCCGCGTCGTACAGGCCCACGATCTCCAGGACCTGATCGGCGCGTTCGAGCGGCGCGCCGGCGGCGGCGGCCAGCATCCGCAGGTGGCCGCGGGCGGTCCGGGAGGGATGTCCGGGGACGTCTCCGAGGAGCACGCCGACGATGTTCGCCGGGTGCGTGTGGCGGTGCAGCGGCCGGCCGCCGAAAAGGGTGATGCCGCGGCCGGGTTCGAGTTCGAGCATCAGCCGCAATGCGGTCGACTTGCCCGCGCCACTGTCGCCGAGCAGGGCGGTGATCTCCCCGGGGCGGGCGTCGAAAGTGAGGTCGTCCACGGCGGGTGCTTCATCGCCGCGGGACGCGCTGGTCAGTCCGATGGCCTGGATCACCCTTGCACGATAACGCGCGAAAGGTCCGAAATTTACACCTCTGGCCGCAACATGGGCGGATTGAGGATGGTCGCACCACCCGCGCGGAACAACTGAGCGGGGCGCCCGCCCTGACGGGTCGTCGTACCGCCGGTCGGAACGAGGAAGCCCACCGTGCCCGTCACCTTGCGGTGGAAGTTGCGCGGGTCGAGGGCGACACCCCACACCACCTCGTAGACCCGGCGCAGTTCGCCGACGGTGAACTCCGGTGGGCAGAAGGCGGTGGCCAGGGCGGAGTACTCGAGCTTGGAGCGGGCGCGTTCGACGCCGTCGCCGAGGATCCGGGCGTGATCGAACGCGAGGGCACCGTCCTCGCCATTGCGCAGCAACTCCCCGACCGGGGCCCAGCGGGCGCTGCGCGCGTCGCCTCCGGCGCGGGGGGCGGGCAGGTCGGGGGCGAGCACCAGGTGGGCGACGCTCACCACGCGCATGCGCGGATCGCGCTTGGGGTCGCCGTACGTGGCCAGCTGCTCCAGGTGCACCCCCTTGCCGGCGCGGAGCCCGGTCTCCTCCTCCAGCTCCCGGGCGGCGGCCTCGGCCAGGTCCTCGTCGCCGCGTACGAAGCCGCCGGGCAGCGCCCACCGGCCCTGGTACGGCGGCTCGCCACGGCGGACCGCGAGGGCGCACAGGGCGTTGCTGCGCACCGTGAGCACGACGAGGTCGACGGTGACGGCGAACGGCGGGAAAGCTGACGGGTCGTAGGGCGACATGTCCGCGATCATAGTCGTCTGCCTGACGATAAGCAGCAGGTTGCGAGGATGACGGGGCCCGCTGTCGGCCGGTTGTTCGACGTGGTGGTGAGTCGGGGCGAAGTCAGGACGAAGCCGGGCCTGAGTCCGAAGGGAGGGGCGGACGGCAGGGGCGGGGCGGGAGCGTGGAGCAACGCTGCCCGTCCGGTCAGGAACCGAGCTGCAGTCCGGCCGCGGCCTCCTCCACGACGGCCGTCCCGAGCCGGCTGACGCGTACCGCGAACGGCTCGCCGGCGACCGCCAGCCCCGTCAGCCGCAACTCCCCCAGGGGCGCGCAGCCCATGGGGCGGATGGCCACGACGCCCTCGGGGACGTCCGGGCGGATCCCGGCGAGGCTGGTCAGCAGTTGCACCGCCCCGGCGGCGGCCACGGCGGCGGGACGGGACGCGGTCGGGTGCGGGGCGGGTACGCGGTCGGCGGCGCGCTGCTCGCCGGCGTACATCTCGGGGAGCCGGTGGCCGAAGACGGCGCCCGCGTCGAGCACGCCGCGCAGCAGGGCGGCGGCCTCCCTCTCGTAGCCGTGGGCGGCGAGGCCGGCGACCGCGACGGCGGTGTCGTGGACGCGCACGGCTCCTCCCCGGTGCCCGAAGGGGTTGTGGCCCGGCGCAGCGGCCGACAGTGTGCGCAGCCCCCACCCCGAGTCGAGCTCCGGCGCCGCCAGCAGGCGCGCGAGCTGCTCGGTCTGCACCTTGTCCAGCAGTCCGGGGGCTACCTGACCGCCGGCGGCCAGCCCGGTGTCCAGGAGGTGCGCCACCGCCGCGCCGAGATACGGCACCGGTCTGCCGTCCGGAGTCAGGGCGGCGGCCGGGCTGCCCCCGGGACGGTCGTCCAGCCAGAAGTCCTCACGGAAGCGGCGGCGCAGCGCCTCCGCCCGCTCGCGCCACTCCTCGGCACCGGGGCGTCCGTAGGCGTCCAGCAGATCCGCGCCGTGCAGCATGGCGCGGTGCGCGTGCGCCTGCACGTCGCAGCGCACCGGGCCGCCGGACACGGGGTCGGGCATGTACCCGGCGGGGGTCAGGGACGCCCTCAGCCACCGCAGGGAGCGCTCCGCCGCCGGCAGCAGCTGCTCGGCCTCCCGTTCGTACATCCCCCAGCGCCGTGCCTCGGCGAGCACGGTGACGAAGAGCAGCCCGGCCTCCACGCCCGAGCACGTGGGGGGCAGGTGCGGCCCGGCGTGCCGCAGCGGTCCGGGCACCTGACCGGTCTCCGGGTCCTGCCGGCGGGCAAGGGTGCGCAGGGTCCCGGCCGCCAGCCGCGTGCCGAGCGGCAGCAGCATGCGCGCCGCCCACACCGCGTCGGCCGGGGCCAGACCCAGCCGCCACGGCGCCCCGGCCGCCACATGGGCGTCGAGCGGGTGCCCGGGGTCCCGCAGCAGCAGCGCTCGCAGATCGTCGAGGGCGGTGCGGAGCAGCGCCGCCGCCCCGCCGTCCTCGCAGTCGATCCGCGCGGTGGACCACGGCGCGGTGGGCGGTCCGGACGCCGGGCCGGGCGACTGCGCCCCGGTGGGCTCCAGGACCACCCGCAGCTCGATCGTGCGGGATGCCCCTGGCGGCAGCACCAGGTCCCAGCTCAGCAGGCCGGCCGAGGCCATCGCGTTGTCGGGCCCCGGCGCGGCGATGACCCGGACTCTTCCGCTCTCGCCCGACCACAGCAGTCCCGCGTCGCAGACGCTGGCCGGCAGCTCGGGGCCGGATGCCCCCGCGGCGATCGCCGGCAGCTCGGCGAGATCGCAGGCTAGGGACACCTCGCACGGGATACGCACCTCGCGCGGCCCGGTGTTGTGCACGGTGATGCGCTCGGTGCCGTTCGCAGAGCGCAGCCGCTCCACGGTCAGGGCCGGATCCGGGGCCGCGTCACCGGGCACCCGGGCGACCGCGGTGAACCGCGCCTGCCCGGCCGCCACCGGCAAGCCCTGCACGGGCACCGGCGCCGTCCCGGCGAGCCGGAGCTCACAGCGGGCCAGCACGCGCCGCCCAGCCTGGTAGAAGCCGTCCAGGCCGTCGCCGCGCAACTGCCCGTCCCGCCCCGAGACCGCGAGGGACGGGGCCGCGACGCAGATCACCGCGTCGTGCACCGCCTGCGGCCCCCGGTCGGCGCGGGAGGACGACCGATTGGCCTGATGCGGGCCCATGCCATCTCCTCGTCGGCTCGGGCGGGCGGTGCCGCCACTATCCCGGTGAACGCCCGTGTGGGCACTCGGGTCACGCGCCGTCTACCGTTCCTGATCGGGAAACCGTTCGTATCAGCGGAAAGAGAGCCATGGCCGTCTACCGCCAGCCAGGGACCGTCATCACCGACCGCACCTTTCAGGTACCGCTCGACCACGCGGATCCACGTGGTGAGCAGATCGAGGTGTACGCCCGCGAGGTCGTGGCGGTCGGCAAGGAACGGGAGCCATTGCCCTGGTTGTTGTTCCTCCAGGGCGGCCCGGGGGGCAGGTCACCGCGACCACTGGGCCGCGACGGCTGGCTCACCCGGGCCCTGGACGACTACCGGGTGCTGCTCATCGACCAGCGCGGCACCGGCCGTTCCACCCCCGCGAACCGGCAGACCCTGCCGCTGCGTGGCGACGCCACCGCCCAGGCCCGGTATCTGGAGCACTTCCGGGCCGACTCGATCGTCCGCGACTGCGAGCTGATCCGCCGTGAACTGCTCGGCCAGAGCGGCCAGTGGAGCCTGCTGGGGCAGAGCTTCGGCGGTTTCTGCACGCTGACGTATCTGTCCGTCGCCCCCGAGGGGATTCGCGAGGCGTTCGTGACGGGTGGTCTCGCGGGACTGGGCAGCAGCGCCGACGACGTCTACCGGGCCGCCTACCCCCGGGTGGAGCGCAAGGTCGAGGCCCACTACGCGCGCTACCCGGAGGACACGGAGACGGTCCGCGCCGTGGCGCGGCACCTTCGCGAGCACAAGGTGACGCTGCCGGACGGCGGGCTGCTGACCGCCGAGGCGTTCCAGTCGCTCGGCCTGATGCTGGGCACGGGCACCGGCTCGCACACGCTGCACTATCTGCTGGAGGACGCGTTCCTGCCGGGGACCGCACACCCGCGGCTGTCCGACTCGTTCCTGGCCGAGGCGCAAGGGCATCTCTCCTTCGCCGGCAATCCGCTCTACGCGGTGCTGCACGAGTCGATCTACGGCCAGCGGTCGGTGTCGCCGCGGGGCACGGGCTGGGCGGCCGAGTCGGTGCGCGGCGAGTTCCCGCAGTTCGACGTGGACAAACGGCTGGCGGACGACGCGCCGGTGCTGCTGACCGGGGAGATGATCTACCCCTGGATGTTCTCCACCGACCCGGCACTCGCCCCGCTGAGCGACACGGCGGAACTGCTGGCGCGGCGCGAGGACTGGCCCGACCTGTACGACCCGCGCCAACTGGCGGTGAACGAGGTGCCGGTGGCCGCGGCCGTATACCACGACGACATGTACGTCGACACGGCCGACTCCCTGGCCACCGCCCGGTCGGTGCGCGGGCTGCGGACGTGGGTCACCGACGAGTACGAGCACGACGGGCTCCGGGTGAGCGGCGGCCGGGTCCTCGACCGGCTGATCCGGCTGGCCCGCGGCGAGCTGTGAGGATGGCGGCGCGGCGGGCCTGCCCGCTGCGCCGCCGGCGCAGGTAGCGGCGCAGCGGCTCTGGGGAGATTCCGTTGTTGACCGCGGCATACAGCAGCCGGGCGAAGGTGTAGTCGGGGGCGAGGTGCAGCGCGCGGCCGAAGGCGACGCGCGCGGTGGCCTCGTCCCCCGCGGACCAGGCGACCCAGCCGGCCAGTGTCAGGGGTGCCGCGGCGTGCTCGTGGTACGGCTCGACGCAGCGGCGGGCGAGCGCTCGCCACAGGCGCAGGGCGGGGTCGGTGTGCGGCGGGTCCATCCACTCCGCGGCCCGGTCACGGGTGTCGCGGTCCTGCAGGCCGAGGATCATCGCGGCGGCCTCGTCGTCACTCAGCAGGGTGTCGTCACGGCGGTCGCCGATCGGGCCGTCGTCCTCCGGGGAGGCCGCCTTGAACCGGTCCAGCGCCTCCTTGAGCAGCTTCAGTGTGGTGCGCCGCACCTCGTCGGAGTCGTCGTGCTCCAGCATGCGCGGCACCAGTCCGGCGGCCGCCGCGTCCAGCGCCTCCTCCCGCGCGACGGTCGCCGGAGATCCCGCCGGGGGCGGGGTGAGGCGGTCCTCCAGCTCCTTGCGGGAACCGCGCACCCGGATGCCCGCGTAAGCGGCCGCGGCCGCCATCACCGAGTCACCGGAAGGTGGAACCACCACGCCTTCGGGAGGTCCGCACTCGGTGGCCGGGCAGGAGTAGGACCACCAGCGGCCGGCGGAGACGCACAGTGCCTCCACCACGGGTACGTCGAGGCTGCCGCAGGCCACCCGCAGGCCCTGTGCCAGCGGCCTGAGCCGCTCCATGACCTGCCCGGGACTTTCTCCGGCCGCCGGGTCCTGGACGAGGAAGAGCACGATGGCGTCCGGGCGGGCGCCGCGCTGGGTACTGCCGGTGACGAGGCAGTCCGCCAACTGGACTGCCGCGTCGGGCCATTCGCCGGGGTTGCGGGGGATGCCCAGCCGGGCCCGGCCGCCGAAGCGGCCGCGTTCGCCGTGGAGGGCGATCATCAGAATGCTGTCGTCCGGGTGGAAACCGCACAGGTACGGGAGCGCGGCGGCGAGGTCGGCCGGACTGCGCAGAGTGACCTTCGGGTCGTCCGAGGGACGCGGGGATGATGCGGTGTGCTGAGTCATGATCCGAAGGTGGCGCATGGCGTGGATCTCCGCCAGACCCCTCCAAAACCTGTGGATAAACCCCTCATATCATCGCAAAAATGCCGGGCGAGTTATCCACAGGCCCGACGGGTGCGGTTGGCACGGTGTCGGTGTCATCGGGTTGCATGGGGGCATGACCACCGCACTGCGCACCACCGCCGACACGATCCTCAGCCGGCTCGTCGGAGACCCGACGGGCACCGCCCGCCTGCGCGAGGACCAGTGGCGCGCGGTCGAGGCGCTGGTGGCCCAAGGCCGCCGGGCCCTGGTCGTCCAGCGCACGGGCTGGGGCAAGTCCGCCGTCTACTTCGTGGCCACGGCACTGCTCCGCGAACGCGGCAGCGGCCCCACCGTGATCGTCTCCCCGCTGCTCGCCCTCATGCGCAACCAGATCGACGCCGCCGACCGGGCCGGCATCCGGGCCCGGACGATCAACTCGGCCAACCCCGAGGAGTGGGACACCGTCCAGGCCGAGGTCGCCGCCGGCGAGGTCGACGTCCTGCTGGTCAGCCCGGAGCGGCTCAACAACCCCGACTTCCGCGATCAGGTACTGCCCAAACTCGCCGCCACCACCGGCCTGCTCGTGGTCGACGAGGCGCACTGCATCTCCGACTGGGGGCACGACTTCCGGCCCGACTACCGCAGGTTGCGCACCATGCTCGCCGACCTGCCGCCGGGCGTCCCCGTGCTGGCCACCACCGCCACGGCCAACGCGCGCGTGACGGCCGACGTCGCCGAGCAACTGGGCACCGGCGACCACGAGGGCGCACTGATCCTGCGCGGGCCGCTGGACCGCGAGAGCCTCTCGCTCGGCGTGCTGCCGCTGCCGGACGCCGCCCACCGCCTCGCCTGGCTCGCCGACCACCTCGGCGAGCTGCCGGGCTCCGGCATCATCTACACGCTCACCGTGGCGGCCGCCGAGGAGGTCGCGGCGTTTTTGCGGCAGCGCGGGCACGAGGTGGCGTCGTACACCGGCCGCACCGAGGACGCCGACCGGCGCGCGGCCGAGGCCGCGCTGCTGCGCAACGAGGTCAAGGCGCTGGTCGCGACATCCGCCCTCGGCATGGGCTTCGACAAGCCCGACCTGGGCTTCGTGCTCCACCTGGGCTCGCCCTCCTCCCCCATCGCCTACTACCAGCAGGTCGGCCGCGCCGGGCGCGGCGTCGACCACGCCGAGGTGCTGCTGCTCCCCGGTCCGGAGGACGAGGCGATCTGGCGCTACTTCGCCTCCCTCGCCTTCCCGCGCGAGGAACAGGTCCGCCAGACCCTCGCCCTGCTGGCGGAGGCGGCGGCGCCGGTGTCCGTGCCGGCCCTGGAGGCCCGCGTCGACCTGCGCCGCACCCGGCTGGAGACCATGCTCAAGGTCCTCGACGTGGACGGCGCCGTCCGCCGGGTGCGCGGCGGCTGGACGTCCACGGGGCAGCCCTGGGCGTACGACACCGAGCGTTATGCCTGGGTCGACCGGCAGCGCAAGGCCGAGCAGCAGGCCATGCGCGAGTACGCCACGACCACCGCCTGCCGCATGGAGTACCTGCGGCGCCAACTCGACGACGAGGAGGCCGCCCCCTGCGGCCGCTGCGACAACTGCGCGGCGCCGCGGTACTCCCCGGAGGTCTCCCGCGAGGCGCTGGAGTCCGCCCGGGCCGCCCTCGGGCGCCCTGGGGTCGAAGTCGAACCGCGCCGGATGTGGCCCACGGGTCTCCCGGCGGTGGGCATCGACCTCAAGGGCAGGATTCCGGCGGGCGAACAGGCGGAGTCCGGTCGGGCCCTCGGACGGCTGTCGGACATCGGCTGGGGCAACCGGCTGCGACCGCTCTTCGCCGCGAACGCCCCGGACGCGCCCGTGGCGGACGACGTGGTCAACGCCGTGGTCACGGTTCTGGCGGACTGGGCCCGGGGGCCGGGCGGCTGGGCCGGTGGCGGGCCGGACGCGCCGCCCCGCCCGGTCGGCGTGGTGACCGTCGCCTCCCACACCAGGCCTCAGCTGATCGCCTCGCTGGGGCAGGGCATCGCCCACGCCGGACGCATGCCGCTGCTCGGGGAACTGGCCCACACCGGTGACGTCGAGCCCTCGCGGGTGCCGCGCAGCAACAGCGCGCAGCGACTGCGCGCGCTGCACGGGGCTTTCGCCGTTCCGCCCGGCCTTGCCGCCGCCATCGCGGCAACGCCCGGGCCGGTCCTGCTCGTCGACGATTTCACCGAAACGGGCTGGACCCTGGCGGTCGCCGCACGACTGCTGCGCAGGTCAGGCGTTACGGCGGTGTTTCCGCTGGTCCTGGCTCTGCAGGGCTGATCCGCAGTCACATGCCGGACAGCGGGCGGGGATCTATGCGGCGGACGGTCCGATAACAGACACATCGACTAATTGACCGTTGCCGCTCGCGTGTGCGAAGGGAAGAATTGGGCCGTTCCCCGTTCGGCTCCTCGAGCCCCCGCGACCGGTATGCGCCCGCGCACCCGGTCTCGGACGCATACCCGAAGGGAGGATCGTGGCCATGGGCTTCGCTCCGGAGACCACTTCCGGCACGTCCTCCCGCACCGCCCGCCCGGTACGCACCCTGGAGCCGGCGGCCTGGATCGCCTCGGGTTTCCCGCTGTTGATCAGCCCGCGCGACGTGGTCAAGGACCTGCACGCACGCCACCTGCCCGCGCCGGGCACGGCGGTGCTCGCGGTCCTCTCGCCCGACGGACGGCTGACGGCCAGCGCCTCGTTCGCCCAGCGCGAGGACGTCGTCGACGGCTGGGAGCGCCGCAACGCGATCCTGTCCCACCTGCGCCGGATCACCCCGGACGACCTGCGTCGGCGCACCCCCGTGCGCACCACCGTCCTTCTGGTGTGCCGCGAGGGCGACGCCGCGTGGACCGAGGCGGACGGCGCCTGGGCGTGGGGCCTGCGGGACGCCTGCTCGTTGCACGGCCTGCGCCCCGGCTCCTACATCACGCTGACCCAGGACGGCTGGCGCGTGTACGGCGAGGCACGTGTCGGACGTACCCCCAACGCCTCGTCCTGGTCACGCGAACAGCACGGCGCAGCGGCCCTGCGCCCCGGAGGGACACCGGCCCTGCGCCGCGCGGCAGCGCGCTGATCAGGCGTTCGCGCCGAGCAGCCCGTTGATCCGCTGGGGGTCGCCGCACACGATCAGCAGCGCGCCGGCCCGTCGCATGGCCGAGGGCAGCAGTGCGCCCACGACCTCGTCCGAGCCGCCGTTGACGGCCACGACCACGACCGGACGGCCCTGGGCGCGCTCCGCGTCATGGGCGGCGTAGAAGACATCGTCGCCGGCCTCGTGCTGCGCCCAGTAGGACGCCTCGCCGAAGCTCAGCTCGTGGGCGGCCCAGGGGTGCTGCTCGCCGGTGGTGAGCACCAGGACCTCGCCGGGTGCCCGACCGCTGTCCAGCAGCAGGTCGACGGCCTCGTCGGCGGCGTCGAGCGCCCCCGCCACCGGAGCCGGGATGAGCTGGATCTGCGTCGTCGCCGCACCGGCGGAGCCGGCCTGCGCGACCTCGGCTTCCCGCGGCGGCCGCGGCTGCGGCGGGACGGCCGGACCGCGAGTGGGGCCGGGGCGGCCGGGCCGGGCGTTGACCGCGGTGCCGCCGCGCGGTGGCGCGGGACGGGGGGACGCCGGACGGGGGCCGGGGGCCGGTACAGGGCGGGGGGTCGACGCGGACCGGCCGGCGGCCGGGGCTACGCGAGAACCCGGGACACTCTCGTGAATCTGAGGCTCCTCGGGGATGAGAGGCATGTGCTGATGTCTATCAAATGCACCGGAACAGCGCAGCGGCAGGTAGGTCACAACTCGGCTCAGAAATCGAAGCCGAGCTGCTCACCCGTCTCCCCCGCCTCCACGGTCTCCCGGACCTTCTTCAGGTGTTGCCAACGCGGCAGCGTATCGAGATATGCCCAGGACAGCCGGTGGTGGGGGGTGGGCCCCAGTTCCGCCAGAGCGGCCCGGTGCACCGGCGAAGGGTACCCGGCGTTGGACTCGAAACCGAACGGAGCATAGTCCACGCCCAGTTCGGCCATCATGGCGTCCCGCCGCACCTTGGCGATCACCGAGGCCGCGGACACCGCGATGCAGGACTGGTCGCCCTTGATGACCGTCCGCACCCGCCACGGCCCCCCGAGGTAGTCGTGCTTGCCGTCGAGGATGACCGCGTCGGGCCGTACGGGCAGGGCCTCCAGGGCGCGCGTCGCCGCGAGCCGCAGTGCCGCCGTCATCCCGAGGTCGTCGATCTCCTCGGGCGACGCGTGACCGAGGGCGTGGCAGTTCACCCAACCGGCGAGCACGACGGCGAGTTCACCCCGGCGCTTGACGGTGAGCAGTTTGGAATCGGTGAGCCCGTCGGGCGCCCGCCGCAGTCCGGTGACGGCCGCGCAGACGGTGACCGGTCCGGCCCAGGCCCCCCGGCCGACCTCGTCGACGCCCGCGACGATCTTGGCGCCGAGTGTCGCGCGCAAGGAGCGTTCGACGCTGTGGGTGGGAGGTTCACGGAACATGGCAAGGCCAACCCTACGCTCCGGCGCCGAGCCGCCGGAGGCCGGGTCCCGCCCGGCCTCACGCGCCCCAGGGCCGCAGCAGGGGCAGCATCACCTGGTCGACGACCTCCACGAGGTCGCGTTCGGAGATCTCCCGTCCACCGATCTTCGAGCGGTACATCATCAGGGCGGGCACGACGTCGGCGACGATGTCCCCGGTGGCGTCCGGACGCACTTCTCCGCGTTCGACCCCGCGCCGCACGACGTCCAGGATGCGGTGCTTGGTGGGCTCGACCACTCCCTCGACGACCAGCCGCACGAAGCAGTGCGCCGTCTCGTGGTCGGACTCGTCGATCACGGCGCGCAGGGCCAGTCCGCTCTGCGAGTACATCGCCTCGCGCATTCTCAGCACCAGGAAGAGCAGGTCCTCACGGAGGCTGCCGAGGTCCGGCACATCGGGGACGGCGGGGAGCGCGGCCTGCAGCGCGTCGGTGGCCAGTGCCTGCTTGGAGGGCCAGCGGCGGTAGACCGCGGCCTTGCCGGTCTGGGCGGCGGACGCGACGCCCTCCATGGTCAGTCCCCGCCAGCCGACGGTGCTCAGCTGCTCCAAGGCCGCCTTCAGGATGGCGCGTTCCAGCACGGGACCGCGGCGGCGCGGCGCGACCTGCTTGGACGGACCCGTTGCCGCCTCGTGGGACATGACCATGGCACCTTCTCGGTATCTCGGCGTTAGTGAACGCTTGCGTTCACTAACAACCCCACTCTAGTGTCGTCCATAGTGAACGTGGCCGTTCACTAGTCACCGTCTGGGGGATCTTGTGACGACTGAGCAAATCACCTCACCACGCAAGCCCGGCGCCGCACGACGCGACGGCAAGCCGGGGATCGCTCTCGCCGTGATCGCGGCCTGCCAGCTCATGGTCGTGCTGGACGCCACGATTGTGAATATCGCGCTCCCGCACATTCAGGGTGCGCTCTCCTTCTCCACCACGGATCTGTCCTGGGTGCTCAACGCCTACACCCTCACCTTCGGCGGGTTGCTGCTGCTCGGCGGACGGGCCGGCGACATCCTGGGCCGGCGCAGGGTGTTCGTCTTCGGCATCCTGCTGTTCTCGCTCGCCTCCCTCCTCGGGGGCTTCGCACAGGAGCCGTGGCAGCTGCTCGCGGCGCGTTCCCTGCAGGGCGTCGGCGGCGCGATCGCCTCGCCCACCTCGCTCGCCCTCATCACCACCAACTTTCCCGAGGGGCCCGAGCGCAACCGCGCGTTCGGCGTCTTCGCAGCGGTCTCCGCGGGCGGTGGCGCGGTCGGCCTGCTGGCGGGCGGCATGCTCACCGACTGGCTCGACTGGCGCTGGGTCTTCTTCGTCAACGTGCCCATCGGCCTGCTGATCGCCTTCCTGGCACCGCGCTACATCAACGAGTCCGAGCGGCATCCCGGCCGGTTCGACATCGCCGGCGCGGCGACCTCGACGCTCGGCATGGCCTCCCTCGTCTACGGCTTCATCCGGGCCGCCGACCAGGGTTGGCGGGACGGGCTCACGATCGGCGCGTTCGGCGCGGCAGTGGTCCTGCTGAGCTCGTTCGTCCTCATCGAGCGCCGTGCCAAGGAACCCATCACCCCGCTGCGGATGTTCGCGGACCGCAACCGCTCGGGCACCTACGTGATCATGCTGAGTCTGGCCGCGGGCATGTTCGGGATGTTCTTCTTCATCGTCATCTTCGTACAGACCGTCCTCGGCTACAGCGCCATCGCGGCCGGTTTCGCCTTCCTCCCGATCACCGTGGCGATCGTGACGGGGGCGGGGTTGTCGACCCGCTTCCTGCCGGTGCTCGGGCCGAAGCCCTTCCTGATCACCGGCTCGGCGCTCGCCGGGATCGGGATGGCCTGGCTGACCTTCATCGACCCCGGCAGCAGTTACGCGGGCGGGGTGCTGGGCCCGATGGTGATCTTCGGCTTCGGTATGGGCCTGAACTTCGTCACGCTGACGCTGACCGCCGTCTCCGGAGTCGCGCAGCACGAGGCGGGTGCCGCCTCCGGGCTGCTCAACGCCATGCAGCAGGTGGGAGGTTCACTGGGCCTGTCGATCCTGGTGACGGTCTTCGGCACGGCCAGCCGCGACAAGGCGACCGAAACCGTGCCGGGATTCCTCGCCCAGGCGACCCCGGCGCAGAAGGAGGAGTTCACGCGGACGCACGAGCTGCCCGCGCCCTGGTCGCACGAGGTCCTGGCGCACGGCATCTCCACCGCCCTGTACGCCGCCGTGGCGCTGGTCCTGCTGGCCCTGGCCACCGCGCTGTTCGTGATCCGGGTGCGCAAGAGCGACCTGGAGGCGCTGAGCGGTACGGCGGGAGCGCCCGCCGCCTGACGGCGTTCCGCCGCCCGGCCCGAGGGGAGGCCGGGGCGGCGGCAGGCCGTGGCCCGTCAGGGCACTTCGATGCGGTACCCCTCCACGAGCCCTGCCCGCGAACAGGGGTTGTCCGAGTCCACCGGGCGGGCGGCCAGCATGGAACGGGCCCGCGACTCACCGAGGCTCCTGGCGAACCAGGGATCGCCGTCGCCCCGCAGGTCGTGCGCCAGCAGTGCCAGCGCGCAGGAGCGCTGCGGCTCCGGCAGCCGGTCCAGCGCCGGGACCGCGTCGGCGGACAGGTCCTGCAGGTAAGCCAGATCGATGCGGCCGGTGTTCTCGTACCGGGTGACCTGCTGCTCCGCGATGAGGGCGTCCGGTCCAGCGAGGCCGAACGCCAGGAAGCCGACGGCCGCGCTCGCTACCACCGCCCGCGGCAGCCAGCGGGCGCCGTACACGCCGGCCGCGATGATCAGGACGATCAGCAGCCCGAGCCACAGCTCGATGCCGGCCACGGAGATCCGCATCCGCGTCAGCCCGTACGCGCCCACATACAGCTCCATGCGGCGCAGCGCGGAGGCGACCACGATCAGCGTCAGCACGCAGATCGCGCCGAGGACCGAGCGCACGAGCAGGCGGTCGCGGTCCGTGCCCCGGGGCGCCCAGCGCAGCGCCAGGCCGATCACCCCGATGGTCAGCAGGGTCACGATCAGCAGTTGCCAGAAGCCCTGCCGTGCGTACTGCGCGTACGTCAGGCCGGTCTCCGCGAGCACCTTCTGGTAGCCGCCGAAGAGCACGGTGAGCTGCACGGCGTTGAAGACGGCGAACAGCACCGCGAGGACGACCAGCGGCAGCGCCCACTCGGCCCGGCCACGGGCGCGGCCAGGCTTGACCTTGACGCGGTCGAAGCGGCGCGGCGCCGCGGCGGTGTACGCGGCGGCCAGCGCGCCCAGCACGCCGACGGCGAACAGCACGACGCGCACGGGGAAGTCGCCGAGCGTCATGTCGGGGACGAATCCGCCCAGCAGGTCGGCGAAGGCGGCGTCCGCCCCGGCGAAGAGCGCGCCGAAGACCAGGAGCAGGACGACGGTGACCACGACCGCCTTGGCCATCGGCAGCCAGCGCTGCCGGTTGCGCGCGGTGCGCTCGCGCAGGCCGCGCAGCGCCCAGCCCACGCCGGGCACCACGGACGCCCACACACCGAGGCCCCCCAGCAGCACTCCCGGCCAGCGGCGGCCGCCGTGCAGGGCGAGCGAGCCCACGACGAAAAAGGCGAGGACCGCGAGGAAGGCCGGCCAGCCGGCGTCGCGCAGCGCGGGGACGAGCAGCAGGCCGAGGGCGGTGACGGCCCACACCAGCGTCCACGGACGCGGGCGGCGGCCGCGCACGACCGCCGCGACCCCGGCGGCGAGCGCGGCAGGCAGGGCGGTCAGCAGGAGGTTGACGCCGATGCCGTCACGGAGCAGCACGGCGGCCAGGAGGCCGGTGAGCAGCGCGATCCAGAGCACCGCCGGGGGGACGGCGGACGGCGCCTTGACGCGGCTGTCGAGGATCCACTGCGGAGGGGGCGGCGGAGGCGGTGGCGTCCAGGGGTGAGGCTGCACCGGGGCGCGGCCGCCCGGACGGGCCGCCGGATGGACCGGTGGCCGGGCCGGGTGCGTTGGGCTGTGCGGAGGACTGTGCGGAAGCCGCTTCGGCGCGGCGTCCTTCGGTACGTCGGACATGAGGACCCCTCCCCACCGGTCGCAGGCCGATGACACAGCGCGGGACCGGAGCTTGTCAGCACGCCCCGGGAAGATCGCCGGGGCCGCGTGGCCGACAGGCTATGCGCCGTGGTCCGGGGCGTATACGCGAGGTGGGGCTCGCGGCCCGGTCTGTGACAGGGCCGTGACGAAGGATCGGTTTGCGCCGGGGCTCAGGCGGCGGGCAGCCACTCCGGCAGCGGTTCACAGCGTTCCAGCCAGGCCCGCGGCGGCTCGCCGTCCGGCCGGGCGGCGACGATGCCGCCGACGATGGCGCAGGTCGTGTCGACGTCTCCGCCCGCACGGGCGGTGGTCCAGAACGCGCGCTCGTAGTCGCCGAGGCCCCGGACGGCGGCCCAGAGGGCGAAGGGGACGGTGTCGTGCGCGCTGGTGCGCCGGCCGCAGCCGAGAACGGCGGCGACGGTGGCGACGTCGTCGTAGTCGAGCATGTCCACGGCGCGCCGCAGCCCCGCGTGGACGGCGCTGCGCGGCAGCAGTCCGACGACGGACGTCAGCAGCGCCTCCGGCTCGGCCGGGGCGGCGGGCCCGGCGACCAGCGCGGTGGCGGCCGCGACCGCCATGGCACCGGCGACCGCCTCGCGGTGCTGATGGGTGGTGTAGGCGGACAGCTCCGCCTGCTCGGCGGCCTTCTCGGGCTCGCCCGCGAACCACGCGCCGAGCGGCGCCACGCGCATGGCCGCGCCGTTGCCCCAGGAGCCCTGGCCGTTGAACATCTCGGCGGCCAGCGTGCGCCAGTCGCCGTTCTCCTGCCGGATCAGCCGCAGCATGCGGTTGACGGCGGGGCCGTAGCCGCGGTCGAAGTCGTGGTGGGCGGCGAAGGACGCGGCGAGCGCGTCCTGGTCCACGGAGCCGTGTGCGTCGAGGACGGCGACGACCGAGCAGGCCATCTCGGTGTCGTCGGTCCACTGCCACACCCCCGCCGGCGGCGTGCCGCTCTTCAGGGCGGGGTAGTGCGCGGGCACGAAGAACTGGGAGCCCAGGGCGTCGCCGAGGGCGAGTCCGCGCAGGCTGGCGAGCGCGCGGGAGCGGGGAAGATCGGCAGGATCAGCGGTCATGGCGCCCAGAACTCTGACATCCCGTGTCATCGGGGTCAATCGTCCTGTGCGCAATCTCACCCGTGATATCTCGCCAGGTCGGAGGTGGTGGTACGCCAGCGCGCGAAGGGCCGGTCGAGCCGGTAGCGGCCGTCCGGCTCGGCGAGCAGCACGCGGAATTCACCGTTGTCCGGGTTCGAGAGGGCCTCGAACTCGTCGACCGTCCAGTGGAACCACCTCATGCAGAACAGCCGCATGGTCAGCCCGTGCGTGACCAGGAGCACGTTCGGCGGGAACTCCGGCTTGTCGAAGGCCCGGTAGAGCGTCTCCAGGAAGGATCCGACCCGGTCGTACACATCCGCCCCGGACTCGCCCTGGGCGAACCGGTAGAAGAAGTGGCCGTACGCGTCCCGGGCCCTCCGCTGCCGCTGAACGTCCTCGGCATCCTGGTAGTTGCCCCAGTCCTGCTCGCGCAGCCGGGGCTCTTCCTTGGCGCGGGTGCGGCGCGGGTCGAGTCCCAGCAGGTGGAAGGTCTGATGCGTGCGGCGGTACGGGGACACGAACGCCTGGACCCGTTCGTCGCCGAAGAGGTCCCTCAGTTGGCCGCCCGCGGCACGGGCCTGTTCCTCGCCCTTGGTCGTGAGGTTGAGCGCGTGGTCCGGGACCCGCTCATAGATCGCGTCGTCGGCGTTTCCCTGGGACTCCCCATGACGGATGAGCACAATGCGACGCGGTCGAGCCATGGCCTCACTGTAATTCGTACGCCCTCGCACGGGCGCGGCGGTCCGCCCACCGGGCACCTGCGGGCTCACGCGGTCGTCGGCGGGCCTGTGGATCGCATAATGAGACACCGCGTCCCGCACGGTGCCGTGATGCCCGCGGCAGGGGTGACGTGCGGTGGGTCCCCGCAGCGGGACCGCGCGCCTGACCGGGCAAGCTCCCGTCGGCCGGCCGGCCGCCACCCCCGATTGTCAGTGGTGGGTCTCAGACTGAGCATTGAAGAGGGGAGCCCCTTGCGGCACCCCCGGTTGGAGGCCGCAATGAAGACCACCGAGTTCGTTCCCGGCGCACCGTGCTGGACCGATCTGAGCAGTCCCGACATCGAGGCCTCGCGCGCTTTCTACGGCGGCCTGTTCGGCTGGGAATCCCAGCCGGGGCCCCCGGAGGCGGGGGGCTACACCTTCTTCACCCTGCGCGGCGAGCCGGTGGCCGCCGTCGGCCCGGTGATGGCCGAGGGCGACCGGCCGCGCTGGATCACATACGTGGCCACCGCCGACGCCGAGGACACCGCCAAGGCGGTGCAGGCGGCGGGCGGGGCCGTCTCCGTGCCGCCGATGGCCGTCTTCGACCAGGGCGGCTTCGCGCAGTTCACCGACCCGCACGGGGCGGAGTTCGCGGTCTGGCAGCCGGGGAACTTCAAGGGGGCGGGGCTGCAGAACGAGCCGGGGGCGTTCTCCTGGATCGAGCTCAACACCCGCGATGTGGAAGGGGCCCGCGCGTTCTACCGGGACGTCTTCGGCTGGACGGGCGAGACGCATCCCTTCGCCGGGGACAGCACCTACACCGAGCTGGAAGTCGAGGGCGGCGGCGGTGTGTTCGGGGGCATCCTGCTCATGAACGACGCCTGGCCGGCCGAGATACCCCAGCACTGGATGCACTACGTCGCCGTCGACGACACCGACGCGGCCGCCGCGAGGGCCGCGGAGCTCGGCGGCAGCGTCTCGGTGCCGCCCTTCGACCTGCCGCACGTGGGACGCATCGCGGTCCTCGACGATCCGCACGGGGCCTACTTCTCGGTGATCACCCGGCCCGCCAAGGAGGGCTGACGCAGGGCGGCCGGCTCCGGGGCCGGCCGGCGCCTGCCGAGGCGCGCGCCGCCCGGCCTCAGACCGACCAGGACTGCTCCAGGTCGACGACATCGCCTGCGACCGCGAGCACGTCCGCATCGAGGTCGGCACGCTGCGAGAGCCGGGCGACGGAACCGTCCCGGTACTTGCCGCGCTCCGCGGCCGAGTCCCACATCGACAGCACCAGGAAATCGGACTCGGGACCCTGCGCGAACACACCGCGCAGCATGCCCGGCGAGCCGGCCATGGCCGGGTTCCAGACCCGCTGCTGCATGAGGACGAAGTGGTCGGCCCGGTCCGGCCGCACCTTGCAGTGGGCCAGCCTGAGCAGGTCGCTGTCCGCGAAGCGGGGACGGAAACCGACCTTGACGTCCAGCCGGTGCTCGAAGAGCTTCACGCCGAGGCTCTCGTAGGTCTCCGCCTGGGGCGCCGCAAGGCGGTCATGGGGGCCGGACATGAAGGCGTCGTAGTACTCGCGGTCCTCCCAGAAGGCAAAGAGGTGCGCGACACCCGGCTGGCTGCGGCTCCAGCCCCCGCCCTGCCCCCGGAAACCCGGCTCCCCGGGGAGTCCGTTGGCCCATTTCCGCTGTCCGCGCTCGAATGCCGCCCGGTCGAGAACGCCACAGCGAATCCACTTCACCAGCACCGCGCCATCCTATGGCCCACCAGCGGCCATTCCGCCCCACAGGGAATCAACTCCCCCTCCCGGAAGGCGCACACGATCACAACATGGACGGCCCACGGGCCTGTCGGGCTGAGCTCAACAGCCTTTGGCGGAAGGGGAGTCGAGGAGAGTCACCACGAACCGAAAGAGATAGTCCCCAACAAAACAATCTGCTAGCGTCACACCTGGATCCCGGGTCCTCGCGTTCCCGACAACCAGGAGACGACGCCATGCCCTCGCGCACTCCCACCGCAGCACAGGCCGCGGCTCCACGCACCGCCTCCGGCCGCCACTCCCGCACGCTCGCCCTCGCCGTCCTCTGCGCCGGCATGCTGATGATCATCCTCGACGGAAGCATCGTCACCGTGGCCCTCCCGGCCATCCAGCGTGACCTGCGCTTCTCCCCCGCCGACCTCACCTGGACCGTCAATGCCTACATGATCGCCTTCGGGGGTCTGCTGCTGCTGTGCGGACGGCTCGGCGACCTGTTCGGCCGCAAGCGCATGTTCGTGGCCGGACTCGCCGTCTTCACCGGTGCCTCACTGCTGTGCGGCCTCGCCACCGGCCAGGCGGTACTGATCGCCGCCCGCTTCCTCCAGGGTGTCGGCGGGGCCATGACCTCGGCCGTCAGTCTCGGCCTGATCGTCACGCTGTTCCCCGAACCCCGTGAACGCGGCCGCGCCATCGGCGCGTTCAGCTTCGTCGGCGCCGCCGGGGCGTCGATCGGGCAGGTGCTCGGCGGCGTGCTCACCCAGGCCGTCGACTGGCACTGGATCTTCTTCATCAACCTGCCCATCGGCCTCGCCGCCGGGATGCTCGCCGTGCGCGTGCTCGAACCCGATCCGGCACGTCCGGCCGCCCGCGGCGCCGATGCCCTCGGCGCGTCGCTGGTCACCGCCGGGCTGATGACCGGGGTCTTCACGATCGTCCGGACAGGCCGGCACGGCTGGGGTTCCGGCGGCACGCTCGCGCTCGGGGCCCTGGCCGTCGTACTCCTCGCCGCCTTCGTGGCGCGCCAGGCGACGGCACCGTCCCCGCTGCTGCCGCTGCGCATGTTCCGCTCGCGCGACGTCGCGGGGGCGAACGCCGTCCAAGTCCTCATGGTCTCCGCGCTCTTCGGGTTCCAGATCCTGATGGCGCTCTACCTGCAGAACGTGCTGGGCTACGGAGCCGCGGCCACCGGGCTCGCCATGCTGCCCGCCGCACTCGCCATCGGTACCGTCTCGCTCGCCTTCTCCGCCCGCCTCAACACGCGCTTCGGCGAACGCCGCGTCCTGCTCGCCGGTCTCGCCCTGCTCGTGGCCGCCCTCGCGCTGCTGACCCGGCTGCCGGTGCATGCCCACTACGCCGTGCACCTGCTGCCGACGATGCTGCTCGCGGGCGGTTTCGGCCTCGCCGTCTCCGCCCTGACCGTGCTCGGCATGTCCGGCGCGGGAGCGCAGGACGCGGGCGTCGCGTCCGGCCTTTTCAACACCACCCAGCAAGTGGGCGGCGCGCTCGGCGTCGCCGTCCTCTCCACCCTCGCCGCCTCGCGCACCCACACCTTGCTCGCCGACGGTCACACCACCGCGTCCGCCCTCACCGGCGGCTTCCGCCTCGCCTTCGGCACGGGCGCCGTACTGCTCGCGGTGGCCTTCGTCCTCGCGGCCACGGTGCTGCGCCCATCCCGGAAGGCCGCCGCTTCCCCTTCCGCCTGAGGCGTGGGGACCGAACACAACTGCGTAAGGCAGCCGAGACCAAGTGGTGTTCGAGCCGTGACCGAGGATGCCGACACTGACCGTATGGCGACGAATGGTCCGTCAGAACACCTGCGGCCCAGGGGCCTTGCTGCCGGCGCCGTCCTGGCCTGGGTCGGTCATCCGGGAACCGTCCTGGCGGTCGCCGTCATGGCCGTCAACGACCATCTGCTCAAGCAGGCACTTCCCGGTGTCGTCACGGGCAAGCTGAGCGACGTCGCCGGCCTGGTGCTGGCGCCGCCCCTGCTTGCGCTGCCGGTGGCGCTGATCTGCCGCACCCTCCCGGTCGGCCGTGCCGCAAACGTCCTCGCCGCCTTGTCCATCCTGGTCACCGGCATGGCCTTCAGCCTGGTCAAGTGCACGGCTGCCGGCGCTGCCCTCGCGTCTGAGCTCTGGAGCCTCGTCGCCGGGCCATCCCGGGTTCTGGCCGATCCCAGCGATCTCCTCGCGCTGCCGGCACTCGGAGCCGGCTGGTGGCTGTGGACCCGGGCCCGCTCCAGATCGGCGGGCACCCGAATCGTCCGGCTGGCCAGAGTATGGGTGGCCGTCCCCCTGACGGTGGTCACCGTGGCCGCAACCTCGGCTTCCTTCGTCCCCGAAGCGCGGGCTGTCGTGACCTGGGAAGGCAAGGTCCTGCTCCAGCGGGAGGGGCGATTGCTGACCACATCGGACGGCGGGGACTCCTGGCGTCCTCTGACCGACGCGGAATCGGCCGACCTGGCCGCGGCCCGAACGGGCCGCCCTGTGCAGCGCACCGAGGCGTGCGTACCGGGAACGCCGGAGCACTGCTACCGGGTCGGTCTCGGCGGGCCCAGAGTCGAGGAGTCGGTCGACGGTGGCAGGAACTGGACTGTGGCCTGGGAGATCACCGCAGGCCGTCAGGCATTTCTGCGCCGGGCCCATCAGAATGTCCTGTTCGGACCATCACCGGCCGAGTTCGCCTCGACCTCGGTCGTGGTGGTCGGCAAGCCGGGCGGCCATGTCGTCATCGTGGCCGAACAGCAAGACGGTCTGGTCGTCCGCGACACTTCCGGCCGGTGGGAGCGGCGCGGCTTCGCCGGGATCGGCTCCAGCAAACCCGTCGTACCGCTGACCGGCCTCGGACAGTACATCTTCACCGAATGGGTACTGGCCGCGATGGCCGGATGGATCTGTTTTCTGATCGGTTCCACGGTCACCGGGCGGGGCAGGGACCGCCCGCGCTACTGGGTCACGGCCGCGGTGCGCGGCACGATCGGGGTGGCTTGGCCCGTGCTGGTGCTCTCGATGGCCGGGCCGTTCGGCGACCCGGGGATGGCCGGCCGCCTGCTCATCCTGATCACTTTGCCCATCGCTCTCGTGGTGCTGAACGTCGGGTGGCCCGCGCCTCAGATGGCGCCACGCGGCAGGGCATGGCTCGTGGCCGTCTCCATGGCGACTGCCGGCCTGGTGGCTCTGCCCTTCCTCGGCTGGACGGTCGCCGAGCCGGACAGCTACTCGATCGCGGCGAGACTCGCTGTCGCGCTGTTCCTGGTCGGCATCGCGGTCAGCGCCACGGTGGGATGGTCCGTCAGCCGCAGGAGACCGGACGCCGCCTAGCCCCGACCTTGCATGCCGGTCCTACGGTCCTACTGGCGTCCGGCCCCCCGACGTCGTGTGTCCCCCCGAGGCGAAATGCCTCGGGGGGACACAC
>NZ_JBHXSO010000031.1:25653-107764 GCF_042714775.1 Streptomyces sp. NPDC058691
CGCCCCCGCCCGGCCCCCCGCTCCCGGGGCCCCCCCCCCCCCCGCGGGGGCCGCCCCCCCCCTGCCCCCGCCCGGGGCCCCCCCCCACGACCGTCGGTCACAGTCAGCTGCAGCCGCTGGTCGAGCCGCAGCCCTCGCAGAGGTAGCAGCTGCCCGCGCGGCGCATCTTCGTGCCGCAGGAGAAGCAGAGCGGGGCGTCGGCGTTGAGGCCGAGCTGGATCTCCAGGAGTTCGGTGGAGTTGTGCGCGGTCTTCGGCGCCGGGACCGCGGCGGCCTCGGTGACGACCGCCTCGGGGGCCGCGGCCGGCTTGGCCGGCGGGGCCTCCGTCTGGCGCGGGGCGGACTGGGCCAGGCCCTCGACGTCGACCTCCTCGGCGGTCGGCTCGTAGGAGCCGGTGTCGAGGTGGCGCTTGCGCTCCCCGGCGGAGTGGATGCCGAGCGCGGAACGGGTCTCGAAGGGCAGGAAGTCCAGCGCCAGGCGGCGGAAGATGTAGTCGACGATCGACTGGGCCATCCGCACGTCCGGGTCGTCGGTCAGACCGGCCGGCTCGAAGCGCATGTTGGTGAACTTCGAGACGTAGGTCTCCAGCGGCACGCCGTACTGCAGGCCGACCGAGACGGCGATGGAGAAGGCGTCCATCATGCCCGCGAGGGTGGAACCCTGCTTGGACATCTTGAGGAAGACCTCGCCGAGACCGTCGTCCGGGTAGGAGTTGGCGGTCATGTAGCCCTCGGCGCCACCCACCGTGAAGGAGGTGGTGATGCCGGGACGGCCCTTGGGGAGCCGGCGGCGGACCGGGCGGTACTCGACGACCTTCTCGACGGCGGCCGGAGCCGGGGCCGGGGCCTGGGTCTCCTCGGTCTTCTTCTCGGCGGACTTCTTCTTGGCCGAGAGCGGCTGGCCGACCTTGCAGTTGTCGCGGTAGATCGCCAGCGCCTTGAGGCCGAGCTTCCAGCCCTCGTAGTAGATCTCCTCGATCTCCTCGACGGTCGCCGACTCCGGCATGTTGACCGTCTTGGAGATGGCGCCGGACAGGAACGGCTGGGTCGCGGCCATCATCCGGACGTGGCCCATCGGCGCGATGGAGCGCTCGCCCATGGCGCAGTCGAAGACCTCGTAGTGCTCGGGCTTCAGGCCGGGCGCGTCGATGACGCTGCCGTGCTCGGCGATGTGGGCGACGACCGCCTCGATCTGCTCCTGCTGGTAGCCGAGGCGGTGCAGGGCCTGCGGGACCGTGTTGTTCACGATCTGCATGGAACCGCCGCCGACCAGCTTCTTGAACTTGACCAGGGCGAGGTCCGGCTCGATTCCGGTGGTGTCGCAGTCCATCATCAGGCCGATGGTGCCGGTCGGGGCCAGCAGGGAGGCCTGCGCGTTGCGGAATCCGTTCTTCTCACCGAGGCGCAGGACGTCCTGCCAGGCCTCGGTGGCCGCGGCCCAGACCGGGGTGTCCAGGTCGTCCACCCGCGTGGCGACGGCGTTGGCGTCGGAGTGCTGCTTCATGACGCGGTTGTGGGCGGTGGCGTTGCGGGCGTAGCCGTCGTACGGGCCGACGACCGCGGCCAGCTCGGCGGAGCGCTTGTAGGAGACGCCGGTCATCAGCGAGGTGATGGCACCGGCGAGCGCGCGGCCGCCGTCGGAGTCGTAGGCGTGGCCGGTCGCCATCAGCAGGGCGCCGAGGTTGGCGTAGCCGACGCCCAGCTGGCGGAAGGCGCGGGTGGTCTCGCCGATCTTCTGGGTCGGGAAGTCCGCGAAGCAGATGGAGATGTCCATCGCGGTGATGACGAGCTCGACCACCTTGGCGAAGCGGACGGCGTCGAAGCGCTGGGTGCCCTTGCCGTCGTCGTCGAGGAACTTCAGCAGGTTGAGCGAGGCGAGGTTGCAGGACGAGTTGTCCAGGTGCATGTACTCGCTGCAGGGGTTGGACGCGGTGATGCGGCCGGTCTCCGGCGTGGTGTGCCAGTGGTTGATGACGTCGTCGTACTGGATGCCGGGGTCGGCGCAGGCCCAGGCGGCCTCCGCCAGCTTGCGGAACAGGCCCTTGGCGTCGACCTCCTCGATGACCTCTCCGGTCATCCGGGCGCGCAGGCCGAACTTCTCGCCGTTCTCGTACGCCATCATGAACTCTTCGTTCACGCGGACGGAGTTGTTGGCGTTCTGGTACTGGACGGACGCGATGTCGTCGCCGCCCAGGTCCATGTCGAAGCCCGCGTCGCGCAGGGCGCGGATCTTCTCCTCTTCCTTCACCTTGGTCTCGATGAAGGCCTCGACGTCCGGGTGGTCCACGTCGAGGACGACCATCTTGGCGGCGCGGCGGGTGGCGCCACCGGACTTGATGGTGCCGGCGGAGGCGTCGGCGCCGCGCATGAAGGAGACCGGGCCGGAGGCGTTGCCGCCGGAGGAGAGCAGCTCCTTGGAGGAGCGGATGCGGGAGAGGTTCAGCCCGGCACCGGAGCCGCCCTTGAAGATCATCCCCTCTTCCTTGTACCAGTCGAGGATCGACTCCATGGAGTCGTCGACGGAGAGGATGAAGCAGGCGGAGACCTGCTGCGGCTGGGCGGTGCCCACGTTGAACCAGACCGGGGAGTTGAAGCTGAACACCTGGTGGAGCAGTGCCCAGGTCAGCTCGTGGTCGAAGATCTCGGCGTCGGCGGGCGACGCGAAGTAGCCGTTGTCCTCGCCGGCCTTGCGGTAGGTCTTCACGACGCGGTCGATGAGCTGCCGCAGGCTGCTCTCGCGCTGCGGCGTGCCGACAGCGCCGCGGAAGTACTTGCTGGTGACGATGTTGACCGCGTTCACCGACCAGGAGTCGGGGAACTCCACGCCGCGCTGCTCGAAGTTGATCGAGCCGTCGCGCCAGTTGGTCATGACGACGTCACGACGCTCCCAGACCACCTCGTCGTAGGGGTGCGTCCCCGGGGTGGTGTGGATGCGCTCGATACGCAGACCCTTGGCATGCGCCGTACCCGCCGCGCCCGCCGCCTTGCCGGACTTGGCGCGGGAACCCCGTGCCGGGCCGCTCGTCGTCTCTGTCATGTGCCGCCTCCCATTACAGGCATTACATCTAAAACGCCTTGAAGCGCCGCGATCTTCCCGCGGCGATGCTGTTCCACGGCCGGAACACCCCTGCGGATGCCCGGCAAATCTGAGTTGTCCGCCGGCCCTAGTCGGCGGCGGTGACGGGCGAGGGGACAGCGCCGTCCCGGTCCCGTTCACCGGTGTCGGTCGGTGACCTCCGGTCGCGCAGCTCGGCGATCGCGGCCTCGAAGTCCTCGAGAGAGTCGAAGGCCTGGTAGACCGAGGCGAAGCGCAGATAGGCGACGAGGTCCAGGTCCTTCAGCGGGCCGAGTATGGCCAGGCCGACGTCGTGGGTCGACAGCTCCGCGCTGCCCCTGGCCCGCACCGCCTCCTCGACGCGCTGCCCGAGCTGGGCGAGTGCGTCCTCGGTGACGGGGCGTCCCTGGCAGGCCTTGCGGACTCCGGCGATGACCTTGTTACGACTGAAGGGTTCGGTGACCCCGCTGCGTTTGATGACCATCAGCGAGGCCGTTTCCACGGTGGTGAAGCGGCGGCCGCAGTCGGGACACTGCCGGCGACGGCGGATCGACGTGCCGTCATCGGTGGTCCGGCTGTCGACGACGCGGCTGTCGGGGTGTCGGCAGAAGGGGCAGTGCATCGATTCCCTCTCCCTCCCTCACCCACGGTGAGCGCACGACGTCATGACCCGCGGAACCCCGGAGGGCCTCGCGAAGCAGCCACAAGCATAGGCGATCCGGGAGGGCCAGAAGACCCGGGGACCACTACTTGTAGGGCTTGCCCCCTATCCAACCACTAGATCTGGTGGCCCGGGGGTCATGTGCACCAATCCGGCGGAGCGCGTGTCGCGGCTCGCCGACGGGACGGGAGCCTACGCGACACCACGCCTCCCGGGAGCGGCGGGGCGGAAGTGACACACTGGGTGTACGCATCGTCACGGCTCGCGCATCATGGAACCCGGGGCGCGGGGCGTGAACGCCCGAAGCGGGGGCCGACCGGCCGGGAAACGGCGGGATGCGGCGAGAGGCGGCCGGGGGGTACGGCGCGGGGGCGGCAGGCGACCGGAATCCCGTCCGCGCGAAGGGGATTGAGCGGGGGAATCCCGGGAAGAATCGAATTCGTATTCGATCTATATCATCGTCAGCTTGATCTTGTCAGCGGAACTGTGGAAATTCACTCGAACGTGTGTTTGGCGCAACCTTTCGAAAGCAACTACCGTTGTCCTACTAGGGAGAACATCTCGAGAGGGGCCGCCGTGACCACCACCGCCGACAGCGCCACACTGACCGCCCATGACCGCCCCCAGGACCGGCTACGCCCGATGGATGCGATGAACGACGAGACCACCAAGCCCGCACGCGCGCTTCCAGGACGACCTCCAGGAATCCGCGCGGACAGTTCCGGACTGACCGACCGGCAACGCCGGGTCATCGAGGTCATCAGGGACTCGGTGCAGCGCCGTGGATACCCGCCGTCCATGCGGGAGATCGGCCAGGCCGTGGGACTGTCGAGCACCTCGTCGGTCGCCCATCAGCTGATGGCCCTGGAACGCAAGGGGTTCCTCCGCAGGGACCCGCACCGGCCCCGCGCCTACGAGGTGCGCGGCTCCGACGCCGCGCAGGCGCAGCCGACCGACACCGCGGGCAAGCCCTCGGCGTCCTATGTGCCGCTGGTCGGCCGGATCGCGGCCGGTGGCCCGATCCTGGCCGAGGAGTCGGTCGAGGACGTGTTCCCGCTCCCCCGCCAGCTGGTGGGTGACGGCGAGCTGTTCGTGCTCAAGGTCGTCGGCGACTCGATGATCGAGGCCGCCATCTGCGACGGGGACTGGGTGACGGTGCGCCGTCAGCCCGTCGCCGAGAACGGCGACATCGTGGCCGCGATGATCGAGGGCGAGGCCACGGTCAAGCGCTTCAAGCGCGAGGACGGCCATGTGTGGCTGCTCCCTCACAACTCCGCGTACCAGCCCATCCCGGGCGACGAGGCGACCATCCTCGGCAAGGTGGTGGCGGTGCTGCGCCGGGTCTGACCCACGACCCGCCCGTGACCGGGCCCCGGAACCTCTGCGCCGGTTCCGGGGCTCGTCTGCGTATGCGAGGGCGAGGGCGGCTTAGGACACGCCGGCCTTCGCGGCCGCGTCGATGGCGGCGAGCGACCTGCGGACCTGACTGCGGTCCGTGGTCTGCCAGAAGTCCGGCATCGAGGCCTTGATGAAGCCGCCGTAGCGGGCCGTGGCGAGCCGCGGGTCGAGCACCGCGACCACGCCCCGGTCCCCGGCCGCGCGCACCAGGCGGCCGGCCCCCTGGGCCATCAGCAGCGCCGCATGTGTGGCGGCGACCGCCATGAAGCCGTTGCCGCCCTTCTCCTCCACCGCCTTCTGACGCGCGCTCATCAGCGGGTCGTCCGGACGGGGGAAGGGAATCCGGTCCATCACCACCAGCTGGCAGCTGTCACCCGGCACATCCACGCCCTGCCAGAGCGAGAGCGTGCCGAACAGGCAGGTGCCGGGGTCGGCGGAGAAGCGGCGGATCAGCTCGCCCAGCGTCTCCTCCCCCTGGAGCAGGATCGGGTGGTCGATACGGCCGCGCAGCGCCTCGGCGGCGGCCTGCGCCGCGCGCATCGAGGAGAACAGCCCGAGGGTGCGGCCCCCGGCGGCCTCGATGAGCTCGGTCAGTTCGTCCAGCATGTCCTCGCGGCCGCCGTCACGGCCGGGCTGGGACAGATGGCGGGCGACGTAGAGGATGCCCTGCTTGGGGTAGTCGAAGGGCGAGCCGACGTCGAGGCCCTTCCAGGCCGGGAGTTCGTCCTCGCCATCCGCGGCCACGGTGCCCTCCGGCGGGAGGCCGAGGGAAGCCGCGACGCCGTTGAAGTCGCCGCCCAGGCGCAGAGTGGCCGAGGTCAGCACGACGGAGCGCTCGGTGAACAGCTTCTCGCGCAGCAGCCCGGACACGCTCAGCGGGGCGACCCGCAGCGAGGCGCCGAACCGGTCGTGCCGCTCGTACCAGACCACGTCCCACTCGGAGCCCTCGACGATGCGCTCGGCGACCTCGTGGACGTTCTCGGCCGAGGCGAGCGCCATCTTGCGGACGGCGTCCTCGTCCTGAACGGAGCGGTCGCGCGTCTCGCCCAGCGAGGTGATGACCAGCCGGCAGGCGTCGCGCAGCGCCATCAGGGCGTAGCGCAGATCCTCCGGCAACTCCTCCAGCCGCCCGGGGAGGGCCAGTTCCATCAGCCGCTCGAAGCCCTCGGAGGCACTCATCAGCGCGTCCGCGGCCTTCTCGTTGACCAGCTTGGCGGCCAGCCTGACGGTGCGGTTGACCCGGCCGGGGGCGAGTTCGCCGGTGGCGACGCCGGTGACCCGCGAGACCAGCTCATGGGCCTCGTCGACGATCAGCACCTCGTGGGAGGGCAGGACCGGCGCGCCTTCGAGGGCGTCGATCGCCAGGAGCGCGTGGTTGGTGACCACGACATCGGCCAGTTTGGCGCGCTCGCGGGCCGCCTCGGCGAAGCACTCGGCGCCGTACGCGCAGCGGGAGGCGCCCAGGCACTCCCGGGAGGTGACGGCCACCTGCTGCCAGGCCCGGTCGGAGACGCCCGGGGTGAGGTCGTCCCGGTCGCCGGTCTCGGTCTCGTCCGACCAGTCCCGCAGCCGCAGCAGGTCCTGGCCCAGCTTGCTGGTCGGCGCCGCGGCCTCGAACTGGTCGAAGAGACCGGCCTCTCCCGTGTCCTCCTCCCGCGGTACGCCCTCGTGGAGCCGGTGCAGGCACAGATAGTTCGACCGCCCCTTGAGCATCGCGAACTGCGGCTCCCGCCGCAGCAGCGGCTGGAGCGCGGTCACGGTGCGCGGCAGGTCGCGTTCCACGAGCTGGCGCTGCAGCGCCAGGGTGGCCGTGGCGACGACCACGCGCTCCCCGTGCGCCAGGGCGGGCACCAGGTAGCCGAGGGA
This sequence comes from Streptomyces sp. NPDC058691, assembly GCF_042714775.1. Taxonomy (NCBI): domain Bacteria; kingdom Bacillati; phylum Actinomycetota; class Actinomycetes; order Kitasatosporales; family Streptomycetaceae; genus Streptomyces; species Streptomyces sp. NPDC058691. Next base: position 32,634 of record NZ_JBHXSO010000031.1, read on the forward strand.
CTTGCCGGTGCCGGTGCCGGCCTGGACCAGCAGGTGGGAGCCGTCGTCGACGGCTTCGGCTACGGCTTCGGCCATGGTGACCTGGCCGGGTCGCTCCACGCCGCCGACCGCGGTGACGGCGGCGTGGAGGAGGTCGGTGAGGGCGGGCTTCGCGGGCTGTGTCATAGCGGGACCACCCTACGGGGCGGCACCGACAACGCGGACGGTGACGAATGTGCCGGTGCCCGGCGCCCCGCGTCCGTCGCCCTCAGAGGACGTGCCGCAGGGCGCGGTCGCGGATGAGCAGGGCGGCCCGCTTGCCGGGCATCTCCACCTCAGCCGAGAACCGGAACCCCGCGGCGAGGAAGGCGGCCACCGAGGGGGTGTTGCGCAGGTCGGGCTCCGCGACCACGCGGGCGCAGCCCGGGCGGTGCTCCAGGACGTGGTCGGCGACGGCGCGCAGCAGCACGCCGCCGAGGCCGCGGGCGCGGTCGGAGACGCGGCCGATGAGCAGGTGGAGCCCGGTGTCGTGGGGGCGGGCCGGGTAGTAGCGGGCGAGCGGGTCCAGGTCGGCCCGGTAGATCTCCCAGTAGCTCATGGGGACGCCGTCGAGCACGCCGATGCACGGCACGCTGCGCCCGTCGCCGTCGAGCTGGGCGCGCAGATGGCGCTCGGCGACCGCCGGAGCGCCCGAGAGCTGCCAGAACGCGGCGACGGCGGGGTCGTTCATCCAGTGGCTGACCACCGGGAGGTCGCGCTCGGGCCGGGCGGGGACGAGGTGGAAGGTGCCGGCCGGGGTGTCCACCGGGCCCCAGTCGGCGACCCCGTCGAGGAGGTCGTCGAGGGCTGCGGGGCGGCCCGCGCGGTCGTCGGCGGTGACGTCCTCCGCGAAGAGGGCGCGGAGCTCGGCGGGCAGTTCGAGGTCCAGGGTGTCGTCCGGACCCGGGGCGCCCGAGGGGACGGGGGCGTCCGCGGCCGCCGGGTCCTGCGGGGTGGCGGTGCGGCCGGTGCGACCGGCGTGGGTGTTGGAGTCGGCGGCCGTCATGGCGGCTGCGGCCTCCTCTCTTCGTGGCCTCCCGCGGTCAGGCGCGGAGGGGGTTGGGAACGGTGACGTACACGGATTGGGTGTCGACGGGGCCGACGAGTTCGTCCAGGCCGTGCAGCCGGGTGAGCAGATTGGCCTTGCAGCGCAGTTCTGGTGCCTCCAGCAGGTGTTCCGGCAGCGTGGATCGGCCGCCGGCGGCGGCCTTGCCGAGGAAGCTGCGGAAGGCGGCCAGCAGCACGCGCTCGTCGGCCAGGCGCTGGGAGCCGAGGGCCCCGATCAGTCCGAGGACGTTGTTGATGCCGAGGTAGTAGGCGAGGCGCTCGTCGGCGACGTCGTCGGGGACGAAGGTGTCGCTCGCGGCTCCGACGCCGGGCAGCCGCGCCTCCAGGGCGGTGCGGGCGTTCTCGCGGAAGTAGTAGCCCTGGTTGTCGCGGTAGCGGCCGCCGGCCGGCCAGCCGTGGGCGTCCAGCACGACGAGGGTGTTCTGCTGGTGGGCTTCCAGGGCGATGCCCGCCTCGCCGTCGAGCCACAGCACCGGGCGCACGACCGCGTCGAGGTAGCGCAGGAACCACTCGGCCGACACCGCCGCCGAGGGCCGTCCGCTGCGCGCCGCCAGCCCCCCGACGAGTTCGGCGAGGCGCGAGGGCATGCCCGGTCCCCCGTCGGGCGCGGGCCGCGGCGCGGTGAGGCCGGCGAGGCAGGTCACGGCGTCGGCGGGGCCGAAGGGGTTGTGCCGTACGACGACGTCGAGACCCCGGACGGGGGCGCCGTCGTCCGGGGCGTCGACGGCGAGCCAGGCCGGGTCGCGGACGATGTCGAAGCCCGGGTGGGCCAAGTGCCAGCGCTCGGCGAGGCCGGCCCGCAGCAGGCGGTGCACCTCGACACCCCGGTGGAGTTCCTTGCGGAGGTTCTCGCGGCGGGAGTTGGTGATGCGTACGGCGAGGGAGAGCTTGAGCATCGCGGCCGCGCCGGGCCGCAGGACCGTCCGCACCGAGGACGTCGGGTGCCACGGCTCGCCTGATGCGCCGAGGTCGTGCAGGAGGCCCGCCTCCAGCAGGGCCCGTACCGCGGGCCGGTGCGCCAGGTCGCGGGCCTGCCAGGGGTGCAGCGGCAGCGGCACGGTGCCGGGCGGGAGCCGCCGGACGACGTCGGGGCCCGCCAGGCCGGCCATCAGGCGGACGGCCGGCACGGTGCGCCCGCGCTCGGTCCACGCGGAGTCCTCGGCCAGGACCGCGCGGTCCACCGCGGCCCAGTGGAGGGCGAAGGACCCACGCTGTTCGGGTGCGTAGGCGGCCGATTCGGCTTCGGTCAGTCCTTCGCGGCTCTTCGGCGTGGGATGCAGGGGGTGGCCGAGGACGAGGGCCTGCTCGGCGTCGAGGAACGGGATCGTGCCGGGCGGCGCGGCCGGACGGGCACGGCGCTCGGCGATGATCGACGCCGTCCGGCGGACGGAGTCCGCGACCCGAGCCACCAGGTCGGCGCCGTCCGGCCCCGGTACGGCCGCCTCCCGTGCGAGCAGGGCGGCCAGGGTCACGGCGCCCACCGCCTGGCCTCCGGCGGCGAGGCGCGCGGAGCCGAAGCGGTGATGGCCGGTGGGCGACCAGTGGCGGACCGGCACCCGCAGTTCGGTACCGGTCGCGGGCAGCGGCACGCACAAGGTGTCGCCCTGCGGCGCCGGCAGGGCCGTCTCCCGTGCCCAGCACCGCAGTAGGGCCTCGGTGCCGGCTGCGTCGGCGGCCGCGTAGGGGTCGTCGGACTCCTCGTGCCGGACCTGCGGGGGGACCGTCGCCGGGGTCCCGACGGCGGGGCGTGCGGTCATGGGATGGCTCCTGAGGGGTCGGCGGGGTGGCGCGCGGTGCCGGCATCCGGGGCCGTGAAGGGCTTCACGGCCGGCTCGCGGCGGCCGCCGCCAGGGCGTCGGCCAGGCGGTCGAGGACGGCCTCGGACTGCTCGTCCGTCATGGTGAGCGGGGGCAGCAGGCGCACGACGCTCGCGTCACGTCCGCCGAGTTCGACGATGAGCCCGCGGTCGAGGGCGGCACGGCGGACGGCGGCGGCGAGTCGGGGTGCGGTCCGCGGGACTCCGTGGACGGTGGGGACCGCCTCGGGGTCGACGAGTTCGAGGCCGAGCATGAGGCCGCGGCCGCGGACGTCCCCCACGCATGGGTGGGCCGCCGCCAGGTCGCGCAGCCGGGCGAGCATGCGGGCGCCCAGGACGGCGGCGCGGGCCGCGAGGCCTTCGCGGCGGACGTGGGTGAGGGTGGCGGTACCCGCGGCCATGGCGAGCTGGTTGCCGCGGAAGGTCCCGGCGTGGGCGCCGGGCTGCCAGACGTCGAGTTCCTCGCGGTAGACGACGACGGCCAGCGGCAGACTGCCGCCGATGGCCTTGGCCAGCACCATCACATCCGGTACGACGCCGCTGTGCTCCACGGCCCAGAAGGCCCCGGTCCGGCCGACGCCGGTCTGCACCTCGTCGGCGATGAGCGGGATGCCGCGCGCCCGGGTGACGGCGCGCATGCGGCGCAGCCAGGCGTCGGGGGCGGGGATGACGCCTCCCTCGCCCTGGACCGGTTCGAGGAGCATCCCGGCGGGCGGCTGAACGCCGCCCTTGGGGTCGTCGAGCAGACTCTCCGTCAGCCGGGCCGACAGCTCCGCGCCCTGCTCCCCGCCGATCCCGAACGGGCAGCGGTAGTCGTACGGGTACGGGAGCCGGGTGACGCGGGCGTCCGCGGCGCCGCCCGCCGCGCCCCGTACCGCGGTGTCGCCGGTGACGGCCAGAGCGGCGGCCGTCATGCCGTGGTAGCCGCCGGAGAACGCGAGCAGGCCGTCGCGGCCGGTGGCGGTGCGCACGAGCTTGAGTGCGGCCTCGACGGCGTCCGTGCCGGCCGGGCCGCAGAACTGCACTTTGCCGTGTTCGGCGAGTTCGCGGGGCAGCGTCTCGAACAGGGCGGTGGTGAAGGCGTCCTTGACGGGTGTGGCGAGATCCAGCACGTGCAGCGGGGCGCCGGAGTCGAGGACGGCGCGGATCGCCTCCAGGACGACCGGGTGATTGTGACCGAGGGCGAGAGTGCCGGCGCCGGAGAGGCAGTCGAGGTAACGGCGGCCGTCGGCGGCCTCGATGGTCATCCCGTGGGCGCGCACGGGCACGACGGGCAGCGAGCGGGCGTAGGTACGCGCCGCCGACTCGCGCAGCGACTGCCGTCGCAGGATGCCCTCGGCGTCGCCGAAGTCGTCCTCGTGCACCGCCAGTCGGCCCGGTGCGCTCGGCATGGCGGCCACGTGCTCACTCCTCGGTGTCGGGTGCTGCGCCCCCGGAGCTACCAACGACCGCACGCGCACACGGCAACTGCCTGTGCCGGAGATCTCACGGCGGAACCGTCCGCGCGGCACTTGCCGTCCCTCTTCAGGGGGCATACGTCGCCCATGGGAGGGCAGAGTTGGACATTGCTCTTCCACGAGCAGCCAACATGTCCACAACAGGGGGATCGCAACCGATGCCATCGATAAGCCGGTTGGCCGTGGCGGCGACCGCGGCCGCGTTGCTCGCCGTCACGGTGACCGCCTGCGGCGGCTCCGACGACAACGCGGATGCCAAGCCCAGCCCCACGGCGACCGCGTCGTCCGACGACAGCGGGCTGCAGCTGCCCACCGACCTTCCCACCACCCTTCCCACCAGCCTCGACGACCTGGACAAGTGGGCCGACGCGCTGAAGAACGGCGGCTGGAAGGACTGGGACAAGGACAAGTGGCTGCGTGACGCGGCCGACTTCATCAATCCCATCATCAAGGACCTCTGGGACGCCGACCGGCTCCGCAAGGCCGACGAGACCCCGGACGACGAGCAGACGGCCGACGTCCGGCAGGCGGACGACGGCACCACCGACCCCGAGCCCGCCGCGATCAGGGCGCAGCGGCTGTCGACCCCGTTCCACGACGCCTCGCCGGCGACGGGCAAGCTGCTCTTCGACATGCCCGACGGCCAGGCGGTCTGCTCGGCGACCGTGGTGAGCGACCCGGCGAACCCCGGGAAGAGCAATCTGGTGTGGACGGCCGGCCACTGCGTGCACGCGGGCGCCGCGGGCGGCTGGTACCGCAACATCGTCTTCGTGCCCTCCTTCAACGACCGGGGCCTGAGCGGCGGGGCACTGCAGAGCGCCACCAAGGAGCAGCTCGCCCCGTACGGCACCTGGTGGGCGACGAAGGCCGGCACCTCGCAGCAGTGGATCGACGGGGGCGGGGAGTCCTCGGAGACCAGCTCGGCCTACCCCTACGACTTCGCGGTGCTGAAGGTGACCAACCCGGACTCCACCAGGTCCCTGGAGGAGACGGTCGGCGCCTCCGTGCCGGTCTGGTTCGACGCGCCCACCTCGGCCGGCATCGACTCCATGGACATCCGCGGCTACCCCGCGGCGGCGCCCTTCGACGGCTTCGGCTACCAGCAGTACCACTGCGCGGGCGACCCGGTCCGGCTGGCACTGCTCAAGGGGGCGCCGACCATGCACTGGCTCGGCTGCACCATGACGGCCGGTGCCTCCGGCGGCGGCTGGTTCGCCAAGGAGCCCGACGGCACGCTGGCCCTGGTCAGCAACACCTCGATCGGCCCGCAGGACAGCCCCCGGTGGCTGGCCGGACCGCACCTGGGATCCGAGGCCGAGTCGGTCTTCGACAGCGTGCGCGAATAACGCCCGAAGAAGAACACGCCGCAGGGCCCGCCCCCATGGAGGGGGCGGGCCCTGCGGTGTGTTCGGTACCCGGTCGCCTAGCGGCGCGCGGCAAGCGCGAACGGCTCCAGTTCCGCCGCCAGCTCGTCGTGGACGCGGGCCTTGAGCAGCGTGCCGTCGCCGGTGTGCTCCTCGGAGAGCACCTCACCGTCGGAGTGCACCCGGGCGACGAGTGCGCCGCGGGTGTACGGCACCAGGGCCTCGATCTCGACGGCGGGCCGCGGGAGCTCGTCGTCGATCATCGCCAGCAGCTCCTGGATGCCGCGCCCGGTGCGGGCGGACACCGCGATGGAGTGCTTCTCGCGGCGCAGCAGCGACTGCAGCACCACGGGGTCGGCCGCGTCGGCCTTGTTGATCACCACGATCTCGGGCACGTCCAGCGCGCCGACATCGCGGAAGACCTCGCGGACCGCCGCGAGCTGCTCGTCCGGGTTCGGGTGCGAGCCGTCCACCACGTGCACGATGAGGTCGGCGTCGGCGACCTCCTCCATGGTGGAGCGGAAGGCCTCGACCAGGTGGTGCGGCAGATGCCGCACAAAACCCACGGTGTCGGCCAGGGTGTAGAGGCGGCCGCTCGGGGTCTCCGCCCGGCGCACGGTCGGGTCCAGGGTGGCGAACAGCGCGTTCTCCACCAGGACGCCCGCACCGGTGAGCCGGTTGAGGAGCGAGGACTTGCCGGCGTTGGTGTAGCCGGCGATCGCCACCGAGGGCACCTTGTGGCGCTTGCGCTCCTGGCGCTTGAGGTCGCGGCTGGTCTTCATCTCCGCGATCTCCCGGCGCATCTTGGCCATCTTCTCGCGGATGCGCCGCCGGTCGGTCTCGATCTTGGTCTCACCGGGACCACGGGTGGCCATGCCGCCGCCCGAGGAGCCGGAGCCACCGCCACCCATCTGCCGGGACAGGGACTGACCCCATCCGCGCAGTCGCGGCAGCATGTACTGCATCTGCGCGAGCGAGACCTGGGCCTTGCCCTCACGGCTCTTGGCGTGCTGGGCGAAGATGTCGAGGATCAGCGCGGTCCGGTCGACCACCTTGACCTTGACGACGTCTTCCAGATGGATGAGCTGGCCGGGGCTGAGCTCACCGTCGCAGACCACGGTGTCGGCGCCGCTCTCCATCACGATGTCACGCAGTTCCTGCGCCTTGCCGGAGCCGATGTAGGTGGCCGGGTCCGGCTTGTCGCGGCGCTGGATGACACCGTCGAGGACGAGGGCGCCCGCGGTCTCGGCGAGGGCGGCGAGCTCCGCGAGGGAGTTCTCCGCGTCGCGGACGGTGCCGTCCGTCCAGACACCGACGAGCACGACCCGCTCCAGGCGGAGCTGCCGGTACTCGACCTCGGTGATGTCCTCCAGCTCGGTGGACAGACCCGCCACACGGCGCAGGGAGGCTCGTTCGGAACGGTCGAACTGCTCGCCGTCACGCTCCCCGTCGATCTCGTGACTCCAGGCGACGTCCTCTTCCATCAGGGCGTCGGCCCGAAGGCTCTCGGGGAGGCGCTGGCGGCTGTTTGCAGAGCTCGAAGAGGAAGAAGAGGAGGAGGTCATTGGATCCTTTGCTCGGAGAGGAATCGACGCGCGTGGCGCTCACGCCTCGCGCACAGCTGACAACGTTCAGCGGATCCGGGAGATTCCCCGGGCGGCCGCTTCGCCGTCGCCGTACCTAGATGGTCGCACGCCGGTCGCCGCCCGGTCACGCGACTTTCGCGGGCGCGGGCACGGGCACCGGCTGCCCGGAGCGGTGCCCGCCGTGCGGGGTCCCGTGGTGTCCGCCGTGGGAGTGACCGTGGGACTGGCCGTGGGACTCGGCGTGCGGGCCGGCCTGGGGTCCCGGCTTCACGGCCGCCGGCTTCCAGTCGGGGTGGCCCGGCATGGGCGGTGTGGTGGGTCCGTACAGCCAGGCCCGCAGGAAGGGGCCGAGGTCGCGGCCGGCGGTCTCGGAGGCAAGGGCGATGAAGTCCGCGGTCGAGGCGACGCCGTCGCGGTGCCGGGTGACCCAGGCGCGCTCCAGTTCCTGGAAGACGTCGGCGCCCATCTCCTGACGGAGCGCGTACAGGGCCAGTGCGCCACCGAAGTAGACGTTGCCGCGGAAGATGCTCAGCTTGGCCTGGGCTCCGGGGTCGCCCGGCACGAGCGGGTGGGCGGGCGGACCGCCGGCCCGGCGCAGTTCGCCGTCGATCTCGTAGGCGCTCCTGGCCAGCTTGTCCAGGGTGTACTCGTGGTACTTCTCGGCGCCGTAGCGCCACTGGTACCAGGTGGCGTGGCCCTCGTTCAGCCACAGGTCGGACCAGGTCGCGGGGCTCACGCTGTCGCCGAACCACTGGTGGGCCAGTTCGTGCACCATGACCGGCGCGGCGTCCGCCTCCCGGGCCAGCAGGACGCGGCGCTCGAAGAGCGAGAGGGTCTGCGTCTCCAGCTCGAACCCCGTGACCGTGTTGACGCTGAGGATGCCGTACGCCTCGAAGGGGAACGGGCCGACCTGCTCCTCCATCCACGCGAGCTGGTCGGAGGTCTGCGCCAGCCGCTTCTCCAGCGCCCCGCGGTCCGGGTCGGCGGCGTCCAGGACGTCGCGCAGTGGCAGTCCGCCGGGCCCCGTGCGGTGCAGGACGGCGCTGTGCCCGATGGAGATCTGGGCGAGCTCGGTGGCCATGGGGTGCGCCGTGCGATAGGTCCACGTGGTGGCGGCGCCCCGGGTGAGGGAGGGCTCGGGCAGGCCGTTGGCGACGACCGTGAGGTCCTTGCGGGCGGTGACGTGGAAGACGAACCGCGCCTTGTCCGAGGGATGGTCGTTGCAGGGGAAGACCGTGTGGGCGGCACTGGCCTGGTTGGCCATGACCAGGCCGTCCCTGGTGCGGATCCAGCCGGTGTCGCCCTTGGTGGTGGGGTCGCTGGTGTGGACGACGGTGATCTCCATCCGGCCGCCCTCGGGGACGGGGACGAACGGGGTGACGACCAGTTCCTCGCGCACGGTGGTGAACCGGGCGGGCTGCTGGTTGACCTCGACCGAGCTCACGGTGCCCCGGGCGAAGTCCAGGTGGAAGCTGTCCAGGGTGTCGGTGGCGAGCGCGTCGATACGGGTCACGGCGCTGAGCGGCCGGTCGTTCCCGTGGTAGGTCAGCGAGATGTCGTAGTCGTGGACGTCGTACCCGGGGTTGCCGAGCTCGGGGTAGAGCCGGTCGCCGATACCGGCGGAGGTCGAGTCGCCGCCGGGCAGTCCCGCCGCAGTGAGCGCGATCACCGCGGCCGCGGTGAGGGCGCCGCGGCGCGCAAAGGATCCGATCATGGGACATCGGTATCAGCGCACCGGGTCGCGCAGGTGGCGGCGCGTCAGCACCCCACCCGATCGGGTACTCCTCAGACCTGCGGGGTGGCCTCGGTGCCCTGGGCGCGGTACACGTCGTACACGCCGGGCACCGCGCGCATCGCGCGCATCAGGGCGGCCAGCGATCCCGGGTCGGGCAGTTCCACGGTGTACGTGTGACGTACCCGGTGCTCCTGCGGGGGCTCCACGGCGGCGAAGACGATGGCGACGCCCTGTCCGGCGATGACCTCGGTCAGGTCGGCGAGCAGCCGCGGGCGGCCCAGCGCCTCGGCGTAGAGCGTGGCGCGGTGACCCGCGCCGGGTGCGTCGTGGCGCCAGCGGACGGCGACCGGGGCGCGGCCGGAGGCGGCCATGCGGGCGCCGACCGGGCAGCCGGCGCGGTGCACGGCCACGGTGCCGCCGCGGATGACGAAGCCGGTGATCCCGTCGGGCGGCACGGGCGTGCAGCAGCGGGCCATGCGCACGGTGCCGCCGGGCGGGTCGGTGTCGGCGGTGTCCGCGGCGTCGGCGAGGGGGGCGGCCGTCCTGCGCGTGGCCGTAGCGGCGGTGCGGACGGTGGGCGTGGCCGGCTGCTCCTCGGCGCCGGCCGCCGGGTGGGCCTCCAGCCACCGGCTGATGGCGATGCGGGCGGCGGGGGTGCGCGCGTGCTCCAGCCAGTCCGGCGACGGTCCGGAGGCTTCCCCGTCCGCGTCGTGGGCCATCAGCAGTTGCAGGGTGTCGCCGTCCTTGAGGGGGGTGCGCAACGGCGCGAGCCGGCCGTTGACCCGCGCGCCGACGACGGCGTGGGCGGCTTCGCCGTGCAGGGCGTAGGCCGCGTCGGTGCACGTGGCGCCGTCCGGCAGGCCCACCGTGCCGCCGTCGGCGGAGAAGACGGTGATCTCCCGGTCCTGGGCGAGCTCGTCGCGCAGGGTGCTCCAGAAGAAGTCCGGGTCGGGGGCGTCGCGCTGCCAGTCCAGCAGCCGGGCGAGCCAGCCGGGCCGGGTCGGGTCGACGCGCTCGCCCTCGGCGCCTTCGGGGGCCTCGCCGGCCGTGTACGGATTGCCGAGCGCGATGACGCCGGCCTCGGCGACGAGGTGCATCTGCCGGGTGCGGATGAGGACTTCGGCGACCCGGCCGTCGGCGCCGCGGATCGCGGTGTGCAGCGACTGGTAGAGGTTGAACTTCGGGGCGGCGATGAAGTCCTTGAACTCCGCGACGACGGGGGTGAAGCAGGTGTGCAGTTCGCCGAGGACGGCGTAGCAGTCGGCGTCCTCGGTGACCTGGATCAGCACACGGCCGAAGTCGCTGCCGCCGGGCTGCGCGCCGCCGCGCTTGAGCCCCACCCGGTGCACCGACACCACGTGCCGCGGCCGGACGTCGACCTCGGCGCCGATGCCGGCGTCCCGCAGCACCCGGCGCACGTCCCCCGCCACGGCGTACAACGGGTCCGGGAGGGCGGCGTGTTCGAGGATCAGGTCGGTGGTGCGGCTGTACTCCTCGGGGTGCAGGATGGCGAAGACCAGGTCCTCCAGCTCGGTCTTCAGCGCCTGGACGCCGAGGCGTTCGGCGAGCGGGATGAGGACGTCACGGGTCACCTTGGCGATGCGGGCCTGCTTCTCGGGGCGCATGACACCGAGGGTGCGCATGTTGTGCAGCCGGTCGGCGAGCTTGATCGACATCACGCGGACATCGTTGCCGGTGGCGACCAGCATCTTGCGGAAGGTCTCGGGCTCGGCGGCGGCGCCGTAGTCCACCTTCTCCAGCTTGGTGACCCCGTCGACGAGGAAGCGCACCTCCTCGCCGAACTCCTCGCGTACCTGATCCAGCGTCACATCGGTGTCCTCGACGGTGTCATGGAGGAGCGATGCCGTCAGGGTCGTGGTCTCGGCGCCGAGTTCGGCCAGGATCAGGGTCACGGCCAGCGGGTGCGTGATGTACGGCTCGCCGCTCTTGCGCATCTGGCCGCGGTGCGAGGACTCGGCGAGTTCGTACGCCTTGCGCAGGATGGCGAGGTCGGCGCCGGGATGCCGCAGGCGGTGCACTTTGGCGATGTGCTCGATCGCGTCCGGCACGCGCCCCCGGCCGCCGGGACCGAGCAGGGCCGCACGCCCCAGCCGGCGCAGGTCCGCCGCCCGCGGGATGCGCCTGCGTCCCTCGGCGTTCGGGGCGGCTTCCACTGCGTTGTCTGGGCTCATACGGGCACCTCCGGCAGCGTCGACCGGCGGCGGGATGGCTTCCGTGCCGGTGCTTGATGCTACCGAGCCCATCACGTGCCGCTGCCACGCTCTCGCCCAGCGTGATGGGCATCACCCGTTCGAGCGAATGGAACGCCCGCAGGATGGGTACGCTTATGCGCCCTCGCGCCACCAGGCCGGTTCGATCACGCCCGTGGCGACGATGACGGCCGGGCCGGTCATCTCGACGGTGCCGTCCGGGTGTTCGGTGATGGACAGACGCCCGCCGGGCAGGTCCACGGTGTACGTCTGCGGACGGCCCGTCACGGCCGGGTCGAGCCCGTCGCGGCGGGCGGCGGCGACCATGACGGCGCAGGCGCCCGTGCCGCAGGAGCGGGTCTCGCCGGAGCCGCGTTCGTGGACCCGCATGGCGACGTGCCCGGGACCCCGGTCGACCACGAACTCGACGTTCACGCCGTCCGGGTAGGCCGCCGCGGGCTCCCAGACCGGAGAGGTCAGCAGGTCGCCGGCGTCGGCGAGGTCGTCGACGAAGGCGACGGCGTGCGGATTGCCCATGCTCACGTTGCGGGCCGGCCAGCGGTGCCCGCCGGCGGAGACCTCGACCTCGCCCCCGGGGAGCACGGCTCGGCCCATGTCCACGGTGATGTCGCCGTCCTTGGCGATGTGGGTCCGCCGCACACCGGCGCGGGTGGCGACGGCGAGGTCGCCGGCCTCCGCCAGGCCCGCGCGCTCCAGGTAGCGGGCGAAGACCCGGACGCCGTTGCCGCACATCTCGGCGACGCTGCCGTCGCCGTTGCGGTAGTCCATGAACCACTCGGCCTCCGCGGCCATCGCCGCGGCCTCGGGGTGCTTCGCGGAGCGGACCACCCGCAGCACGCCGTCCGCGCCGATCCCCGCCCGGCGGTCGCACAGCCGGGCGACCATGGCGGGGGTCAGGTCCAATTCCCCGTCGTGGTCCGGGACGATCACGAAGTCGTTCTCCGTGCCGTGCCCCTTGAGGAACGGCAGGCCCTGCGGTGCGGCGGTGGTCATGCCACGATCCTACGGGTCAGCGCAGGCGGGCGACGCGCCAGAAGGCCAGCAGCGCGAGCACCACGATGATCACGGCGTACAGCGCGAGGTAGCGCCAGTCGGGGCGGCGCTCGGAGCCGCGGGCGGGCAGGCCGGGCCAGGTGTAGCCGACCCTGCGGGCGGCCATCAGGCCCCAGCCTGCCGCGCAGCAGCCCAGCAGGAAGCCGAGCATCGCGACGACGGCACCGCCGTCACCGGTCTCGAAGGCGAGCGGGAAGGCGAACATCAGAGAGCCGAGGACGCCCAGCCCGACGATCGGGGCGAGCTGCCAGACGCGCAGACGGCGCTGGGGGCGCAGTTCGCGGAAGGACTGCTCCTCCTCCGCGAGGGTCTCCGCGTCGAGCGGGTCCTCCACGGGTCCGTCGACCACGAGGCGGTCGTGTTCCGCGTTCGCGGCACCCTCCGCCTGTTCCGGTTGCGGTCCGTTGCGAGGGCCGGCTTCCATCGCCACGCGCCCTCCAAAGAGTCCGACACCGTAGCCCGATGCTCGATGATGGCACGCCCGAAGTGGCGTCAAGTGCCGCTGAGGCGTCCCGATGCCATCACGTGATCAGGCTGTGACCGCTGGGCCGGGCCGGGCCGAAGAGGGCGAGGGCCTGGGCCACCAGTTCCTCTCCGCGGCCGCCGAGCCAGTGCACACGGCGGTCCCGGCGGAACCACGAGTCCTGTCGGCGCGCGAAGCGTTTGGTGGCGCGCACGGTCTCGTCGCGCGCCTCCTGCTCCGTACAGGCACCCAGGAACGCGGCGAGAACCTGCTGGTAGCCGAGTGCCCGGGAGGCCGTGCGCCCCTCGCGGAGACCGGCCGCCTCCAGCGCCCGCACCTCGCCGACCAGCCCGGCCTCCCACATGCGGTCGACCCGCAGCGCGATCCGCTCGTCGAGTTCGGGGCGCGGCACGTCGACGCCGATCTGGACGGTGTCGTAGACCGACCCCTTGGAGTGGGCGTCCGGCAGGTTCGCCGTGAAGGGGCGGCCGGTGATCTCCACGACCTCCAGGGCGCGCACGATGCGCCGCCCGTTGCTGGGCAGGATCGCCCGCGCCGCCTCGGGGTCGACGGCGGCCAGGCGGGCGTGCAGCGGCCCTGAGCCGCGCTCCTCCAGTTCGGCCTCCAGTCGGGCCCGGACGTCGGGGTCGGTGCCGGGGAAGTCCAGGGCGTCGATCGCGGCGCGCACATAGAGCCCCGACCCACCGACGAGGACGGCGCTTCGCCCGGCGGCCAGCAGGCGGTCGATCTCGGCGCGGGCCAGGCGCTGGTACTCGGCGACGCTGGCCGCCTGCGTGACGTCCCAGATGTCCAGGAGGTGGTGCGGGACGCCTTGCCGCTCCGCCTCGGCGAGCTTGGCCGTGCCGATGTCCATGCCGCGGTACAGCTGCATGGAGTCGACGTTGATCACCTCACCGTCCAGGGCCTGGGCCAGGGCGACACCGAGGTCGGACTTGCCGGCGGCCGTGGGGCCGACGACGGCGATCACGTGGGGGGCGTCGTTCTTCACGTGCACAGTTTGGCAAATCCCGGCGGCGCGAATTCACCCCCGGACGGGTAGCATCATCAAGCAGAAAAGGTCATTTCGGGCTATTCCACGCAGGGGACGGTGAGCCATGGGCCTCATGGACACGTTGAAGGCCAAAGCCGAGCAGGCCAAGGTCAAGGCCGGGGACTTCGTGGAACGCCACGGCGACACGATCGAGTCCAAGCTCGACAAGGTCGCGCACACGGTCGACGAGAAGACCAAGCACAAGTACAGCAGCAAGATCGACTCGGGTGTGGACAAGACCAAGGGCGCCCTGGGTCAGATGAAGGAAAAGCGGGACTGAGCGGGACCAGGGGCCGGACTCCGTCCGGACTCGGACCCGACTAGGACGGGACTAGGACCAGACCGACACGAAGTAGCCGACGCCGTAGGGCGCCTCGTCGTACAGCAGCGCGCCGCCGAGTCCGGCCTGCTCCCCCGCGCCGGCCAGGACCTGCCACGGCGCCCGTCCCGCGGCCCGCAGCTCGCCCGCCAGCATCGCGTCCAGTTCCGCCAGCGCGGCGGTGTCCGCGGCGCCCAGCGCCCGTGCGACGGACGCGTCGAAGGCCTCCGCGCGGTCGTCCAGGTAGCCGGGGGCCTTGACCGTCCGGCAGTTGCTGCCGTCCCCCATGACGAGCAGCGCGACCCGGTCGGCCAGTTCCGCCAGACCGCGGCCCAGCTCCAGCATGCGTCCGGCCGGGGCGTCCTCGGGCACCGCGCAGCCGTGCAGGGGCGCGGTCAGGCGCGCGTCGTCCAGCAATGCGGCGGCCACCGTCAGCGCGGGGGCCAGCGGCTCGGGGTCCGCGCCGTCGCCCAGACGCACCGCGCGGTTCACCCCGTAGGGGCGCAGCGTCCCGGTGCCACCGCCCTCCCAGACGTGGGCGCTCTCCCCCTTGCCGACCGCGCCGACCACGACCAGCAGGTCGGGGCGGGCGGCGGCGACCACGGCCAGCGCGTCGGCGCAGGCGGCGCGCAGGGTGTCCAGCTCGGCGGACGCGCCCGAGGCGACCTCGGGCACGAGCAGCGGCGGACAGGGGCAGACGGCGGCGGCGACCAGCATGATCGGAAGCCTAACGCCCGAAGGCTCAGTACCCCTCGGGCACACGGTCCCGCGGGGTGGCCGTCACCGAGGCGTCCTTGCTGTCCGCGATGAGCTCGGCCACGGTGAAGCGGCAGATGTAGGTCGCGGTCATGCCCTCGTTCACCTGGAGCAGAGCGTCCGCGGTGCGGTACGTCCAGCTGCGCCGCACCGTCATCGGCTTGCGGGGCCGGAAGGCCTGCGCCGTGCGCTCCAGGGCGCGCAGCGCGTCCTCACGGCTGCCGTCGGCGTGGCCGAGAAGCTCGAACTCCCAGCGCCTGTCGCCGCCGCTGCCGACGGTCTCCTCGACGAACAGTCCCCACCGGCTCATGCCGTCCCCCCTTGGATGCTGGTCAGTGAGCGGCGCAGCCCGGTGCGGCCGCGGGCACCGGCGCCGGGGCGCCGATCGTCGGCAGTCCGAGCATGACGCCCGCCGGCTTGGCGGCCGCGGCCGCGGTGCGGCGCTCCCAGGCGTCGCCGGCCGGGGTACGGCGGACGGCGAAGGCGGGGCGCTCCGCGAGCAGGTGGTGCGGCGCCGCGTAGGTGATCTCGGCGGTCACCATGTCGCCGGGACGCACGGGCTCGGCCGGCGGCGCGAAGTGCACCAGGCGGTTGTCGGCGGCGCGGCCGGACAGGCGGTGAGTGGCGTCGTCCTTGCGGCCCTCGCCCTCGGCGACCAGGATCTCCAAGGTGCGGCCGACCTGCTTCTTGTTCTCCTCCCAGGAGATCTCCTCCTGGAGCGCGACCAGGCGCTCGTACCGCTCCTGCACGACGGCCTTGGGCACCTGGCCGTCCATCTCGGCGGCGGGGGTACCCGGGCGCTTGGAGTACTGGAAGGTGAAGGCCTGGGCGAACCGCGCCTCGCGCACCACGTGCAGGGTCTGCTCGAAGTCCTCGTCGGTCTCGCCGGGGAAGCCCACGATGATGTCGGTGGAGATGGCGGCGTCCGGCATGGCGGCGCGCACCTTCTCGATGATGCCGAGGTAGCGCTCCTGCCGGTACGACCGGCGCATGGCGCGCAGCACCGTGTCGGAACCGGACTGCAGCGGCATGTGCAGCTGGTGCATCACGTTCGGCGTCTCGGCCATGGCCGCGATCACGTCGTCGGTGAAGTCGCGCGGGTGCGGCGAGGTGAAGCGCACGCGCTCCAGCCCGTCGATCCTCCCGGTGGCGCGCAGCAGCTTGCTGAAGGCCTCGCGGTCGCCGATGTCGGAGCCGTACGCGTTGACGTTCTGGCCGAGCAGGGTCACCTCGACGACGCCTTCGGCGACCAGGGCCTCGACCTCGGCGAGGATGTCACCGGGGCGGCGGTCCTTCTCCTTGCCGCGCAGCGCGGGGACGATGCAGAAGGTGCAGGAGTTGTTGCAGCCCACCGAGATGGACACCCAGGCCGCGTACGCGGACTCCCGCCGGGTCGGCAGCGTGGAGGGGAAGGTCTCCAGCGACTCGGCGATCTCGACCTGGGCCTCCTCCGCGACCCGGGCGCGCTCCAGCAGCACCGGCAGGCTGCCGATGTTGTGGGTGCCGAACACGACGTCGACCCAGGGGGCCTTCTTCACGATCGTGTCGCGGTCCTTCTGCGCCAGGCAGCCGCCGACGGCGATCTGCATGCCCGGGCGGGCCGCCTTCTGCGGGGCCAGGCGGCCGAGGTTGCCGTACAGGCGGTTGTCGGCGTTCTCACGGACCGCGCAGGTGTTGAAGACCACGACGTCAGCGGCCACCGTGCCGTCGGCGTCCTTGGGCGCGCGGACGTAGCCGGCCGCCTCCAGGAGGCCCGCCAGCCGTTCGGAGTCGTGGACGTTCATCTGGCACCCGTAGGTCCGGATCTCGTAGCTCTTCACACCCTGCTCCTCACGCTGCACCCGTCCAGGGTAAGGGGGCGCCGGAGGCGCTCGTGCTCACGTTCCCCTCGACTGCGGGCATCACGTCTCCAGCCGGTCCCACGCCGGGGGCGCTGGCCAGGGCGGGAGGGGGCTGGCAGTATCGCCGGGATGGAGGCTCCCCCGATCGGCAGGCGCCGGATCGTGCAGGCGGTGCTCGCGACGGCGGCGGCGGTGGCGCTGCTGGCGTGGTGGCTGCTGCCCGCGGACGGGCCGTCGTACCCGGAGGGGACGGTCTCGTTCTCGACCGGGTCGCGCAACGGGGTCTACGAGACCTACGGCATGCGGCTCAAGCCGTACCTGCGCACCGATCTGCCGGGCGTGCAGGTGCGGCTCGTGCCGTCCGAGGGGTCGGTGGACAACGTGCGGAGGGTGGCGACCGGGGAGGCGGACTTCGCGATCGCGGCGGCCGACGCGGTCGCGGACTACCGGGGCGAGGGGGCCGGACGGCTTCGGGCGTGCGCCCGGCTGTACGACGACTACATGCAGCTGGTGGTGCCGGCCGACTCTCCGGTGCGGTCGGCGAAGGATCTGCGGGGGCTGCGCGTCGGGGTGGGGCAGCCCAGTTCCGGGGTGAACCTCATAGCGCGGCGGCTGCTCACCGCGGCGGGTCTGGGGGGCCACGGGGACGTACGCCGGGAGACCGTCGGCATCGACAGGGCGCCGCAACTGCTGCAAGAGGGAAAGCTGGACGCGTTCTTCTGGTCGGGCGGCCTGCCGACGAAGGCCGTGACGGATCTGGCGGAGAGGTCCGACATCAAGCTGGTCCAGCTCGGCGACCTCGTGACCAGGCTGCACGCGGGGAGCGACGAGTCCGGCTACTACCGGCAGGCGCTCATGCCCGCGGACGCCTATCCGATGATCAAGGGCGGGCGGGCCGTGCAGACGATCGCCGTGGCCAATCTGCTGATCACCACGGACCGGCAGGACACGGGGCTGGTCGAGCAGCTGACCCGGACGGTGATCGACAGCCGGGACCGGATCGGCCAGGAGGTGCACGCGGCGCAGCTGGTGGATCTGCGGACCGCCGTCTTCACCGACCCGCTGCCGCTGCACGCGGGGGCCGAGCGCTACTACCGCTCAGTGAAGCCATAGGCCCAATAAGCGGTGTTCCGTCCGACATGTGATCATCTCCGCGCCCCGGGGCCGATGTTCATCCCTGTCGCCGCCCCATAACCTGTAGCCGACCACGGACCGATGGGGGCACAGGCATGAGCACTGAGGGTATTCCGGAGACCCTCATCGACGGCCGCTACGAGCTGCGCAGGCAGCTCGGGCGCGGCGGCATGGGCGTGGTCTGGGAGGCGTACGACAACCGGCTCGGCCGTCAGGTCGCCGTCAAGGAGCTGCTGTTCCGCGGGGCGATGGACCCGGAGACGCAGGCGCAGTGGGTGGAACGGGCCCGCCGGGAGGCGCAGGCCATCGCCCGGATCGGGCACGAGCACGTGGTCGCGGTGCACGACGTGATCGAGGCCGAGGGCCAGGTCTGGATCGTCATGGAGCAGGTCAACCCGCACTCCCTGGCCGACCAGTTGCGCGAGCGGGGCCGTCTGCCGGCGCTTCAGGCGGCGCGGATCGGGCTGGAGGTGCTGCGCGGGCTGCGCGCGGTGCACGCGGCCGGCGTCCTGCACCGGGACGTGAAGCCGCACAACATCCTCTTCCGGCGCGACGGCCGCGCCGTGCTGATGGACTTCGGCATCGCGACCTTCGAGGGCGCGGCCCAGGTGACACGGCTGCACGAGACCGTGGGCACCCCGCAGTACCTCGCGCCGGAGGTGGCCAACCGGCAGCCCCCGACGCCCGCCTCCGACCTGTGGTCGCTGGGCGTCACGCTGTACGAGATGGTCGAGGGCAGGGCGCCGTTCCGGGGGCCGACGCCGTACGAGGTGCTGGAGGCGGTGCGCACCTCGGAGCCGCCGCCGATGGCGCACGGCGGGCCCTTGCGCCCGCTGGTCGACGGACTGCTGGTGAAGGACCCCGAAGCCCGGATGTCGGCGCAGCGCGCGGAGCAGTTGCTGCAGCACGTGGCGCAGGAGACCCCGCAGTTCTCGATGCCCGTCCATCCCGACTACGACCCGCAGACCACCCAGTCGGAGGCAGTTTCCGTCCCGGAGCGGCCCACGGACCCGTCCGCGGCGGAGGAGGCCGGGCCGGCCCCCCGGCCCGGCGGCGGCCGACCCGCGTGGCGGCGCTGGCGCGCGCTGCTGGCCGGCGGCGTGGGGCTGGTGGTGCTCGCGGCGGCCGGCTGGTTCGCCACCGACCGGATGCGGGAGGACAACGGGCTGAGGCTGGCCGGCTCCCCGACGTACGAGGCGGCTCGCGAGCGCGGCTATCTGCTCGTCGGCGTCAAGAAGGACCAGCCGGGGCTGAGCCAGGCGACCGCCAAGGGCCGTTACGAGGGCTTCGACATCGACCTGGCCTGGGCGATCGCCCGTCATCTGGGTTTTCAGCAGGTCAAGTTCACGGTCGTGGACACCCAGTCCCGCGAGTACCGGCTGCGTGCCGGGCAGGTCGACCTGATAGTGGCCAGCTACTCGATCACGCCGGAGCGCAAGCAACTGGTCGACTTCGCAGGCCCCTACTACCAGGCCGCGCAGGACTTCCTGGTGCGCACCAACTCGCCGATCCACGGGGCGCAGGACCTGTTCGGCCGCAAGGTGTGCACGGTCACCGACTCCACTCCCGCCGAACGGCTCGGGAAGCAGTTCCCGTTGATAAAGACCGACCAGCAGGCCTCGTACGGGATCTGCGTCAAGGAACTGCTGGCCGGCCGGGTCGACGCCGTCTCCACCGACGACATCATCCTGGCCGGCTACCAGGCCCAGCATTCCGCGCAACTGCGCCTGCTGGGTGTGCCGTTCGGAAGTGAGGAGTACGGCGTGGGCATCCACCAGAACGAGCCCGCGCTGAAGCACGCCATATGCGACGCGATCCAGGACGAGATCACATCGGGTGCCTGGCGGGCCTCGTACATCAAGCACCTCAAGCCGCTCACCTCGCAGCAGCTCGCGGACCAGCGGCCGCCCGAGGTGATGGAGCAGTGCGCCTGACGGCGCCGCTGTCCCCGGGCGGCCTCGCGGGTCAGCGCAGCGCGAAGGTCGTGACGACGGCGGCGTGGTCGGAGGGCCACGCGTTGCCCGCCGCGTCCGGCTCGGGGCGGGGGTCGCCGGTGACGAGGGTCGTGGAGTCCAGGACCTCCAGCCCGCTGCCCGCGTAGAGCACGAAGTCGATCCGGTCCTGCGGCTCGGGCGCGGGGACGACCGGGGACCAGGTGGTGCCCGGGTCGCGCACCGGGTCGGGGTGGGCGTCGCGGTAGGAGTCGCGCAGTCCCGCCGCCTCGGCCTCCAGGGTGACCGGCCAGGGCACCGGGCCGCGGCCGCCGTGCAGCGGGGCGGCCTCGGCGGTCCAGTCCAGGTGGGAGGGGACGTTGAAGTCGCCGACCAGCAGCACCGGGGTGGTGTCGCGGGCGGCGAGGTCGCCGGCCATGTCGCGCAGGATGTGCCGGATCTCGCCGAGGCGTCCCGAGGAGGCCTCGTGCTCGGTCAGCACCTCGACCGGCTGCCCGTCGTGGAGGGCGTCGTAGGGGCCGTAGGGCGTGTAGTTGAGGTGCGCGCTCCACAGCGTGACGTCGTGGTCCGCGTCCAGCCGGACGGTCGCGCCGAGTCCGCCGTAGAACGGCGTCGCGGGCAGGCCGTGGCGGGAGACGATCGGGTAGCGGCTGATGACGCCGAGGTTGTCGCCGGCCTGGTGGTAGTCCCAGCCGAGGGCCTCGGCGAGCTCCTTGGCGGAGTGGGTCCGGGTCTCCTGGAGGCCGACCACGTCGACGTCCGCGTCCAGCAGGACGCGCAGTTGCTTGTCGCGATGGTCGTCGACCTTGGTGCCGCCGAGCCACAGGTTCCAGGTCATGACGCGCAGCCGGCGCACCAGGGGTTCGCCGGCCGCGGCGACCGGGACCCGGACGGTGACCGCGGCGGTGCGCCCGTCGTCGTCGGTGGCAGTGACGGTGAGCGCGGCCTCACCGGGCGCGTCGGGCGTGCCGGTGACCGAGCCGTCGGCGGAGACCTCGGCCCAGCCGGGGCCGGCGCTCATCGCGTACGTCACGGGGGCGCCGCGCAGCAACCCGGCCACGGTGGCGCGGAAGGGCTCGCCGGCGCGGGCGGCGCGGGTGGTGAAGGCGGGCACCAGGAAGGACGGTTCACGGCGGACCAGGTCCCGCAGCATCGTGACGCCGGCCCGTTCCAGACTGCCCAGCACCATGCGTCCCGGGCCCGGCGCGATCGGCGCCATGGAGGGCACGGCGAGCACCCGGCAGCCGGCGGCCTCGGCGGAGGCCACTCCGGTCGGGGTGTCCTCGACGGCGACGCAGGAGGCCGGGTCGGCGCCCAGGGCGCGGGCCGCGGCGAGGTAGGGGTCGGGGGCGGGCTTGGTCCGCTCGGTGTCGTCGGCGGTGAAGGAGACCGCGAAGCGGTCGCGGCCCAGCACGTCGAGGACGATGTCGACGACTTCGCGCGGCGAGGCCGACACCAGCGCGATGGGGACGGCGTGCCGGGCGAGTTCGTCGAGCAGTTCGATCGCGCCGGGTCGCGGGACCGTGCGGCCCCGGACCCGGCTCGCGAACTCGCGGTGCAGGACGGCGGCCAGCTCGTCGGCGCGGGTCGCCGTCCCGGTCGTGCTCACCAGATGTGCGGCAGTGTGCTCGACGGCGCGGCCGAGGACCTCGGTCACGTCCGCGTCGCCGAGCACGTGCCCCAGCCCGGCGGCCACTTGCTCGACCGCCTCCCACCACAGCTCCTCGGTGTCGACGAGCGTGCCGTCCATGTCGAACAGGACGGCTTTGAGCGGGTGGTTCGGGGGGCGGGTCACGGGGCTCTCTTTCGACAGGGTGTGGGGGGATGGGCGGTGCGGTCGGGGTCAGGCGGCGCGCGCGGCCACCAGGACGGGGCGGTCGGGCAGGGTCAGGGTGACGGTCGCGCCGGGCGGCAGCACGGAGGCCTCGGTGCTGGGCAGGTCGGCCTTGACGTCGGTGCCGTCGGACAGCCGTACGGTCACCCGGGTCACCGCGCCGAGGAAGGCGGTCGCCACGATGTGCGCGTCGCCGGTGGGGTCGGCGGCCACGCTCACCGCCTCGGGACGCACCAGGACGTCGACTTCGCGCCCTTCGGAACCCTCGGGGGCACCGCTCTCGGCGGGCAGGCGGCGGCCCAGGACCTCGACGTACCCGTCGTCGGCCAGGTGGCCCGGGATTCGGCTGTTGGTGCCGACGAACTCGGCGACGAAGGCGGTCGCCGGGCGGTCGTACAGCTCGGCGGGGGCGGCGCACTGCTCCAGGCGGCCGGCGTTCATGACGGCGACGCGGTCGGCCATGGACAGCGCCTCCTCCTGGTCGTGCGTCACGAACAGGGTGGTGATGCCGAGTTCCAGCTGCAGGCGGCGGATCTCCTCACGGAGGTTGGTGCGCACCTTGGCGTCCAGGGCGCTCAGCGGCTCGTCCAGCAGCAACACGCGCGGCCGCAGCGCCAGGGCGCGGGCGAGGGCCACGCGCTGCTGCTGGCCACCGGAGAGCTGGTGCGGGAAGCGGTCGGCGTGGCTCGGCAGGCCGACGAGCTCCAGCAGTTCGGCGGCGCGCTTGCGGCGCTCGGCGGTGCCGACCTTGCGCATGCGCAGCCCGAAGGCGACGTTGTCGGCGGCGCTGAGGTGCGGGAAGAGGCTGTAGGACTGGAACACCATGCCGGCGTCGCGGCGGTGCGCCGGGATCGAGGTGACGTCCTTGCCGTCGACGAGGACCTGACCGGAGTCGGGGTTCTCGAAGCCCGCGAGCATGCGCAGCGCGGTGGTCTTGCCGCAACCGGACGGGCCCAGCAGCGCGAGCAGTTCGCCGGGCCGCACGGTCAGGTCCAGCCCGTCCAGGGCGGTGGTGGTGCCGAAGGACCGGCGCAGCGCCCGGAACTCGACGGTGGCGCCGCCCGCGGTGCGCGGCACGGCGTCGGTGGGCGGGGCGGGGACGGTGTCGGTCATGGTGTCGGTCACTCCTGGGAGGCGGTGCGTGTCGAGGAACGGCGTCCGCTGAACGCGGTCAGTGCCAGCAGCAGCGCCCAGGTGACGAGCAGGCTGAGCACCGAGACGGCGACGGACAACTGGGCCTGCGAACCGCTTGCGGTGACGATCCACACGGCGAAGGGCTGGAAGCCGAGCAGCGAGGCGACGGTGAACTCGCCGAGCACGAGGGCGAGGGTGAGGAACGAGGCGTTCAGCAGTGCCCCGCGCAGGTTCGGGAGCACCGTGCTGATCAGGGCGCGCGGGTAACTCGCCCCGCAGGATCGGGCGGCCTCCACCAGGGTGCGCACGTCGATGGCCCGCAGGCCCGCGTCGAGCGCCCGGTAGACGAACGGCAGCGCCATCACCACGTCCGTGAGGACCAGCACCACGGGGAAGTCCGGGTTCTGCACGGCCACGAACGTCTGGAACAGGGGCGTGCTGGACAGGTACTCCGGGCCCCAGCCCAGCACGGTGCGGACACCGGCCACCAGGGCGATCGGCGGCACGACCAGCGGCAGCGAGCAGACCACCTCGACCAGGGGGCGCAGCCGGGGCGCCGACAGCCGCAGCGCCACCATGGCGGGGACCATGAGCAGCAGCACGACGAGGACGGTGGCCGCTGCCAGCTCCAGGGAGAGCAGCAGGCTGGTGGTGAAGCCCTCGGCCGCGAAGATCTGCCCGTAGGCGTCGAGGGTGAAGCCCTGGCCGGGGACGTCGACGGTGAAGATCGCCGAGGCGGCCAGCGGCACCAGGAAGTAGATGGCGGCGAAGGCGAGGACGACGCCCCGCCAGGGCCGCAGCCGTGCGGTGGTCACACGAGCCATCGCGCGCTCCGTCGTTGCAGGGGCAGGTAGATCGCCATGACCAGGCCGGCGACGACGACCATGTCGAGACTGAGGGCCAGGCCGACGTTCTCCTGGCCGACCAGCACATTGCCGGAGATGGCGTCGGCGATCTGGAGGGGGACCAGAGGCACCGAACTGCCGACCATGGCGGCGGCGGTGGCGTACGCGGCGAAAGCGCTGCCGAAGAGCAGCACGAAGCCGCCGAGCAGCGAGGGGGCCAGCACGGGCAGCGCGACGTGCCGCCAGTACTGGACGCCGGTGGCGCCGTTGTTCTGGGCGGCCTCGCGCCACTGCACCCGCAGCCCGTCCAGCGCGGGGGTGACGGTGAGGACCATCAGCGGGATGAGGAAGTACAGATAGACGATCACCAGGCCCCAGAAGCTGTAGAGGTTCCAGCCCTTGTCGGCGAGGCCGAGGCGCCGCGTGAGGATGCCGGAGTTTCCGAGGGTGGCGACGAAGGCGAAGGCGAGCGGCACGCCGCCGAAGTTGGCGAGCACGCCGGAGGCGGTCAGAACGGCCTCGCGCAGCGCGCGGAAGCGCGAGGTGACCACGGCCTGCGCGAGCAGCAGCCCGCACAGGGTGCCGATCGCCGCGGAGAGCGCCGACAGCTTGACGCTGCCCCACAGGGCGGTCAGATAGGCGCCCTGGAGGGAGTCGGTCAGATTGGCCGTGGTGTACGAGGAGGTCCCGGTGGCGGGGTCCTTGACGGTGAAGGCGCCGTTCAGCATGGCCAGGGCGGGGGCCCCGAAACTGATCGCCACGAAGACGAGCAGCGGGGCCACCGCGAGCCAGCCGGCGGGGCGCCGCCGCGCCGGGGACTTCTCCCCGGCGTCGGCGACGGGCGCAACGGTGGCGGTCATGAGGTCGGTCATCCGGTGACGGCCTTGGCCCAGCCCTGGGCGAGGACGTCCTTGGCCTTGGCCTGCTGGTCCTCGGTCGGGAAGGACGGGGTACCGCTGACCTCGGGGAGGGCGGCGGCGGCGGCCTTGTCGAGGGTGCCGGCGGACTCCATGGCGGGCATCAGGACGGGGCGGGCGAAGCCCTTCAGCCACAGGTTCTGGCCCTCGGCGCTGTAGAGGTACTCCTGCCACAGGCGCGCGGCCGCGGGGTGCGGGGCGTCCTTGTTGATCGCCTGGGAGTAGAACTGGGCGTACTTGCCGTCCTCGGGGATGACGACCTTCCAGTCCAGGCCCTTGCTGGCGAACTCCTTGGCGTAGCCGGCGTTCAGGTAGTCCCAGTCGATGGAGATGGGCGTCTCGCCCTTCTCGACGGTGGCCGGGGTGGACTCGACGGGCGTGTAGTTGCCGTTCTTCTTCAGCTTGGCGAAGAAGTCCAGGCCGGCCTGGATGTCGTCGAAGGAGCCGCCGTTGGCCAGGGCCGCCGCGTACACGCCGCCGAAGGCGGAGCCGGACTTGGTCGGGTTGCCGTTCATGGCGACCTGGCTCTTGTACTCCGGCTTCAGCAGGTCGGCGAAGGTCGTCGGGCAGTGCTTGACCGCCTTGGCGTCGCAGCCGATGGAGACGTAGCCGCCGTAGTCGTTGTACCAGCGGGCCTGTGCGTCCTTCTGGGCCGCCGGGATGTCGTCGAAGGAGGCGACCTTGTAGGAGGCGAACAGGCCCTGCTGGGCACCGCTGAGCGCGAAGGAGCTGCCGAGGTCCAGGACGTCGGGGGCGCGGTCCTGGCCCTTGCGGGAGGTGACGGCGTTGATCTCGTCCTGGCTGGCGGCGTCCGGGGTCTCGTCGTTGATCTTGATCCCGTACTTCTTGGTGAAGCCGTCGATCAGCTCGCCGTAGTTGGCCCAGTCGCGGGGCAGGGCGATCGCGTTGAGGGTGCCCTCCTTCTTGGCGGCGGCCACGAGGGCGTCCATGCCGCCGAACTCCTCGGCGGAGGTCGCGGTGGCGGCGCTCTTGCCGTCGGCGGAGGTCTGGGTGGAGGGGGCGGAGCCACAGGCGCTGAGGGCCAGCGCGGTCAGAGCAAGACCGGCGGCGACGGCAGCCGCCTTCGGGAGGGACGCGGGCACGGATGTCTCCTGGGTAGGGGTGTCGGGTCCTGGGCAACGAGGACCGGCATCACTTGTTTGAACAAGTGGACCCCAGTAGGCCCGGCAACCATGTCCTTTCCGTTAACACAACGAGAACCCCGGACAGCTGCCGAAGGACAGTACGCCGCTGATGGCAACGGATCTGCGTCGTCAGCAAGTTGACCGATGCCCCTGCGGACGGACGCCGTCCGGCTCGTCTACGCTGACCCCTGTTGTGCGCAGACGGCGAATGAACGGAAGGGGACGCGGTGACGGCGCGGCACGAGGAGATCGCCGAGGAGTTGCGGCGGGCCATCGACGACGAGCAGTACACGGTCGGCGCCCTGCTGCCCCCGGAGACCGAACTGGCCGCCCGCTACGGCGTCTCCCGCGGCACGGTGCGGCAGGCGATCGCGGCGCTCACCACCGAGGGCCTGATCGGCTCCCGGCAGGGCGCCCGCCGGGTCGTCCTGGCCAGCCGGCGCAGCCAGAGCTTCGCGGAACTGCGCAGCTTCGCCCAGTGGGCCCGCGCCATGGGCCGCGCGGCCTCCGGCAAGGTGGTCTCCTCCGAGACCCGGCCGGCCGGCGTGGAGGACGCCACGCGCCTGCACCTGCGCGCGGGCACCGACGTGCTGTACGTGCTGCGCGTGCGCGGCCTGGACGGCGAGCGCGTGCTGGTCGAGCGCACGGTGTACGCGGACTGGATCGCCCCGGCGGTGCTGCGCATAGAGCCGGACTGCGAGTCGGTGACCCAGCGGCTGTACGACGACACCGGGCTGGTCTTCGCCTACGGCGAGCACCTGATAGACGCCGTCGCGGCCGGCACCAGGGACGCGGAACTGCTCGGCGTGCGGCGCGGCAGCCCGCTGCTGCGGGTGCGGCGGGTGACGACGACACAGAAGGGCCGCCCGGTCGAGTGGTCCGACGACCGCTACCGCTCGGACGCCGTCAACTTCAGCATCCACAACTCCATAGGGTCCAATCCGCTGGCCCGCCAGGCCGGTCCGGGCCTCAAGGAGCCGTACGCGGCACCGTGACCGTCACGCGCAGCCCGTGCGGCTCGTTCGGGGCGTAGGCGATGGCGCCGCCGCCCTGGGTCAGCAGGACCCGCGCGATGGACAGGCCGAGCCCCGAGCCGTCGACGTTCTGGTGCCGCGGGCTGCGCCAGAACCGGTCGCCGATGCGGGCGAGTTCGTCCCCGTTCAGGCCCGGGCCGCCGTCCGCCACGGTGACCTCGACCCGGCCGGGGCGGGTCGCCACGGCGGTGCCGACACGCACCCGTTCACCACGTGGGGTGAATTTCAGGGCGTTGTCGATGACGGCGTCCAGCGCGCTGGACAGCGCGAGCCGGTCCGCCCACCCGGTGGCCGCCGCGACACCGTCGTAGGACAGTTCCACCCCCTCGCGGTCGGCGACGGGCCGCCAGGCCTCGACGCGTTCGGCGGTGAGGGCGGCGATGTCGGCGAGGGCGAGGTCGGCGGCGGCGTGCTCGGCGGTGGCCAGGCCCAGCAGGTCGTCCAGGACGGAGGCGAGGCGCTTGCCCTCCTCCCGGACCGAGGCGATCTCCTCGTGGCCCTCCGGGAGTTCCAGCCCGAGCAGCTCGATGCGCAGCAGCAACGCCGACAGCGGGTTGCGCAACTGGTGCGAGGCGTCGGCGACGAAGGCCCGCTGCTGGTCGAGCACCTCCTCGACGTTGTCGGCCATCTCGTTGAAGGAGCGCGCCAGCCGCCGCAGTTCGGGCGGCCCTCCGGCGGCCGCGACACGGGACTTCATCCGCCCGGTGGCGATGTCGTGGGTGACCCGGTCGAGCACCCGGACCGGCCGCAGCACCCAGCCGGTGAGCCGGAAGGCCGCCATCACGGCGACCGCCATGGCGGCGAGTTCGCCGGCGGCCAGCAGCAGCCAGCCGCGCAGGATGCGGGAGCGCATCGCGCCGGTCGGCGAGTCGGTCAGCACGACCGCGACGACGTCGCCGTCCCGGACGACCGGGGAGGCGACCGACAGCCGGCGGTGCTGCCAGGGCCAGACCTGCCGGGGGTCATGACTGCGGCGCCCGGCCAGCGCCTCGCGGTACGCGGTCCTGGCCTCACCGCCCTGCGCCAGCAGCCAGCCGGTCGGCGCGGAGGCGATCGGCCGCCCGTCGCGGCCGAAGACGCCGGCCCGGATGCCGTACACCTGCTGGTACTGCAGCAGGTCGGCCTTGAGGGTGCCCTCCCGTTCGCCGCCGGTGTCGGTGTTGACGTACTGGGCGAGCGCGGCGAAACGCGCGGTGTCGTCGATCCGGTCGACGACGACGCGCTGCTGCTGGGCGGCGGCCAGGCTGGCGGCCAGTGGGAAGCCGAGCGCCAGCAGCACACCGGCCATGAGGACGATGAGCAGGGGGAGCAGCCGGGTGCGCACCGCGCGCGTCCCTAGGAGGACGGCACGACGAGCCGGTAGCCGACCCCGCGCACGGTCTCGATCAGGGACGGCAGGCGCAGCTTGGACCGCAGCGACGCCACGTGCACCTCAAGAGTGCGCCCCGTTCCCTCCCAGCTCGTCCGCCACACCTCACTGATGATCTGCTCGCGGCGGAACACCACGCCGGGGCGCTGCGCGAGCAGCGCCAGCAGGTCGAACTCCTTGCGGGTGAGCGCCACCGGCTCCTCGCCGACGGTCACCTTGCGGGTGGCCGGCTCCAGGCAGACCGGCCCGAGCCGGATCAGGCCGCCGTCGGAGGCGGTCTCCTCGCCCTCGGCGCCGGGCCCGTCCTGCGCCTTGCGGCGGCAGACGGCGTGGATACGGGCGAGCAACTCTCCGGTGTCGTACGGCTTCACCACGTAGTCGTCGGCGCCGAGGTTGAGGCCGTGGATGCGGGAGCGCACGTCGGCGCGCGCCGTCACCATGATCACGGGTATGGCGGTGCGCAGCCGGATCCTGCTGCACACCTCGAAGCCGTCCTGGTCGGGCAGGCCGAGGTCGAGCAGCACCACGTCATAGGCCGGACCGTGGTCCGGCAGGAGGGCGTGCAGCGCCTCCTCGCCGCTGCGGGCGTGGGTGACCTGCAGCCCGTGCTTGCCCAGCACGGCGGCCAGCGCGGCGGCGACCCGGTGGTCGTCCTCCACGAGCAGCAGCCTCATCCGTTCACCTCCCGCCGCCTGTCCTTCACGTTCCGGAAATGATGACCCACCCCCGCATCCACGCGGATCGGCGATGCGCGCGTCAAGCGGCTCCGGGCGCGGGCGCCCGACTGTTACGGAGCCGGTACGCTCCACCGGCCGGCGCGCTCACCCAGAGTGCAGGAATTGTGTCCGTCGGTGACCGGATCGTGATGCTCAAGTTCCCCTCAGATCGGGTGACTCGGTTCCCTCGATGTCAATAGGGTCGATCTTCAAGGTCTGGTCAACCGATGAGTCAAACGACGAGGATGGAGCACACGCCGATGACGGAGGTTCCGGTGACCGAGGACGTCACGGCCACGGCCGACGCCCTGGTCGTGCTGGAGGGCGTGAACAAGCACTTCGGCGCTCTGCACGTGCTCCAGGACATCAACCTGACCATCGGCCGCGGTGAGGTCGTGGTCGTCATCGGCCCGTCCGGGTCGGGCAAGTCGACCCTGTGCCGCGCGGTGAACCGGCTGGAGACCATCGACACCGGCCGCATCACGATCGACGGCAGGCCGCTGCCCGCCGAGGGCAAGGAGCTGGCCCGGCTGCGCGCCGACGTCGGCATGGTGTTCCAGTCCTTCAACCTCTTCGCGCACAAGACCGTGCTCGAGAACGTGACCCTCGGGCAGATCAAGGTCCGCAAGGCCGACAAGAAGGCCGCCACGGAACGTGCCCGCACCCTGCTGGACCGGGTGGGCGTGGGCAACCAGGCGGACAAGTACCCGGCCCAGCTCTCCGGCGGGCAGCAGCAGCGCGTCGCCATCGCCCGCGCGCTGGCGATGGAGCCGAAGGTGATGCTCTTCGACGAGCCGACCTCGGCGCTGGACCCGGAGATGATCAACGAGGTGCTGGAGGTCATGCAGCAGCTCGCCCGCGACGGCATGACGATGGTCGTCGTCACCCACGAGATGGGCTTCGCGCGCTCTGCCGCCAACCGGGTGGTCTTCATGGCCGACGGCCGGATCGTCGAACAGGCGACGCCGGACCAGTTCTTCAGCAATCCCCGGAGCGACCGGGCCAAGGACTTCCTTTCGAAGATCCTCCACCACTGAGGTTTGCCGACCTAAGGATGATGACGATGAGGTTCCGTACCACCGCCGCCGCCGGACTCGCCGTCCTGGCGCTGACCGCGACCGCCACCGCGTGCGGCAAGGAGGGCTCGCCCTCCTCCAGCGCTCCCACGGCCGGCTCCAGCAGCTCCGCCGCCGCCGAACTCCCCTCGTACACCGTCAAGACCGGCGTGGACCTGGCCGGGTCCAAGACCTGGGACCGGATCAAGAAGAACGGCAAACTCGTCATCGGCGTCAAGGCCGACCAGCCGAACCTGGGTTACCAGGACCCGGGCAGCAAGAAGTACTCCGGCTTCGACATCGAGATCGCCAAGATGATCGCCGCCGACCTCGGCTTCGACGAGAGCAAGATCGAGTTCAAGACGATCCAGTCGGCCAACCGCGAGACCGCCCTCTCCGGCGGCCAGGTCGACTACTACGTCGGCACCTACACGATCAACGACGAGCGCAAGAAGCAGGTCTCCTTCGCCGGCCCGTACTTCGTCGCGGGCCAGGACCTCCTGGTCAAGAAGGGCGGCGGCATCAAGAGCACCGACGACCTCAAGGGCAAGAAGGTCTGCTCGGCCACCGGCTCCACCTCCATCCAGCGCATCAAGGACGGCGGCTACGGCGCCAAGACCGTCGAGTACGACTCCTACTCGCTGTGCGTGCAGAACCTCGCCTCCGGCCAGGTCGACGCGGTCACCACCGACGACGCCATCCTCAAGGGCTACGCCGCGCAGGACCCGGCCAACCTGGAGGTCATCGGCAAGCCGTTCTCCGAGGAGCCCTACGGCGTCGGCCTGCTCAAGGACGACAGCGCCCTGCAGAAGGCGGTCACCGAGGCCCTGAAGAACCACGAGGACAACGGCGACTGGAAGAAGGCCTACGACGCCACGCTCGGCAAGTCCGGCGTGAGCGCCGAGATCCCGCAGCTCCAGTCCTGACCTCCCGCACGCCGCAGGGGACCCGGGTCCGTCCCGGGTCCCGACGCGGGCCGTCCCGGGTCCCCCCTCCCCGGCACAGCCCGAAAGTGATGCGCCGGCGGCCCGGTGCGGCCGCCGGCGCACCCCTTTCGGAGAATCGGTTTCGGAGAATCGATGAACGTACTGCTGGACAACTTCGCGCTCTTCCGCGAGGGGTTCCTCGGCACGGTCGAGCTGACCGCGCTCAGCGGGGCGATCGCCCTGGTGCTCGGGGTGATCATGGCCGCGTTCCGGGTGTCCCCCGTACCGCCGCTGCGCTGGTTCGGCACGGTGTGGGTCACGCTGCTGCGGAACACCCCGCTGACCCTGCTCTTCTTCGTCGCGGCACTGGTGCTGCCCCGGCTGGGGCTGAACACCTGGAGCTTCTTCCAGCTCGCCGTGCTCGCCCTGAGCTGCTACACCTCGGCCTTCATCTGCGAGGCGGTGCGCTCGGGCATGAACACGGTGCCGCTGGGCCAGGCCGAGGCGGCCCGCAGCCTCGGGATGACCTTCGGCCAGACCCTGCGCCTGATCATCCTGCCGCAGGCCACCCGCACCGTGGTGGCGCCCATCGGCAGCCTGCTGATCGCGCTGGCCAAGAACTCCGCGATCGCCGGCGGCTTCAGCGTCTTCGAGCTGTTCAGCGTCCAGAAGACGCTCGGTGAGAAGGGCTACAACATCTTCGTCATCTTCATCTGGGTGGCGGTCGCGTATCTGATCATCACCCTCTTCATCAGCGCCGTCTTCCGGCTGCTCGAGACCCGGCTGGCGGTGGCCCGATGAGCGCGAACGTCCTCTTCGACGCCCCCGGCCCGCGGGCCAGGATGCGCAACCGGGTCATCGGCGCGGTCGCCGCGCTGGCGATCCTCGCCCTGCTGTGGTTCGTCTACCGGCGGCTCGACGACTCCGGGCAGTTCGCCGCGTACCTGTGGGAGCCGTTCCAGTACGCGGACATCCAGCAGCGGATCGTCGACGGCCTGCTCGCCACGCTGAAGGCCTTCGCGCTGGCCGTGGTCCTCTCCCTGCTGCTGGGCGCGCTGCTGGCCACCGGCCGGCTCTCCGACCACGCGCCGGTGCGCTGGGTGGCCACCGTCATCGTGGAGTTCTTCCGCGCGATGCCGCTGCTCATCATGATCTTCGCGCTGTACGTGGGCGTCTTCACCTCCGCCCCGCTGTGGGCCCTGGTGATCGGCCTGACCCTCTACAACGGCTCCGTGCAGGCCGAGATCTTCCGGGCCGGCATCAACGCCGTGCCCAAGGGGCAGCGCGAGGCGGCGTACGCCATCGGCCTGCGCAAGACGCAGGTCATGATCTCCGTACTGATCCCGCAAGCGGTGCGGGCGATGCTGCCCTCGATCATCAGCCAGGTGGTGGTCACACTCAAGGACACCTCACTCGGCTACATCATCACCTACGAGGAACTGCTCTACACCGGCAACCTCATCGCCAAGAACAGCGCCGGCTTCCCCTTCATCCCGATGATCATCGTGATCGGGCCGATCTACATCGCGATGTGCCTGGCCCTCAGCGCGCTCGCCAACTGGATCGAACGGCGGGGCCGCCGCAGCCGCAAGGGCGCGCCGCCCAAGGCCGGTGACATCAAGGCCGTGGAGGCCGCGGCGGAGTGACGGTGCGCCAGGCGCACCCCCCTCGGCCAGGTGTCGTCACTTGACGCACGCACGCGCAGTGGGTTGCATACGCAATGTGACTGCACATCTTCCCGGGACCGCACCGTGGACCCGGTGATCATCGCGGGGGCGGGTCCGACCGGACTCGCCCTCGCTCTCTCCCTGGCGCGGCACGGCGTGCCGAGCATCATCCTCGACGAGTACGACCACGCGCCCTCCCCCTCCCCGGAGCGCACCGCCGTCCTGACACCGGAGACCGCCGCCCTGGTCGCCCGGCTCGGCCACACCCGTCTGTACCAGGACGGCGCGCCGTGGACGGCCTGGCGGACGCTGCGGCGACGCCAGGAGACCGTCCGCGTCGAGTTCGGCACCGAGGGGCACAGCGGTCAGGGCCCGTCGCCCCTGCACATCACCCAGGAACGGCTGGAGCACGGGCTGCGCGCCGCGATCGGCGCCCAGGCCCTGGCCCGGCTCGTGCCCGGCGCACACGTGGACGCCGTGGAACAGGACGACGCCGGGGTGAGCGTGCGCACCCGGGGCGCCAACGGTACGTGGTGGCGCGGCAGTTACCTGATCGGCTGCGACGGGCCGCGCTCCACGGTGCGCAAGCTGCTGGGGGTGCGCTTCCCCGGCCGCACGGCCGTCGACCGGCACGCGGTCGCCGCGCTCAAGGTCGTGCTCCCCGACGAGGGCGTGGCCCTGCTGCACCGCGAACCCCCGGGCCCGGGCGCCGGGCCGGAGGTGACCGCGCGTCCGCTGCCGGACGACGTGTGGCGGCTGGACTGGCTGCTGCCGGCACGCGGCGCGGACCTCACCTCCGACGAACTGATCTCCCGCGTCCGCGGCACCCTGATGGCCTGGTGCGGAAGCGTGCCGCCGTACGAACTGCTGGGCTCCGCCGAGTACCCGGTGCACCAGCGGCTCGCCCGGCGCTGGCGCGCGGGACGGGTCTTCCTCGCGGGCGACGCGGCCCACCTGACGGGCGCGCTCGGCGCGCAGAGCGTCGAGGAGGGCCTGCGGGACGCGGACAATCTCGGCTGGAAACTGTCGCTGGCCTGGCACCACGGGGCCTCCGACACCCTGCTCGACAGCTACCAGGCCGAGCGGCGCGGCGCGGTCGGCGCCCGGCTGCGCGCCACCGACCAGGTGCTGCCGCTGCTGCGGGCCAACGGCGTCTGGCACACCGTCCGGCGCTCGGTGCTGTCCGGCTCCGCCCGGCGGTACGCCGAACTCCTCACCGACAGCCACATCGGACGCGGTCCCCTGGGGGCCTCGCCGGTCTACGCCCGGTCGCCGCTCGCCCTGCCGGCGCCGCGCGGCTCCGCCCCGCCCTCCGCGGGCGGCCCCGCAGACGCGCCGTCCCCGCTGATCGCCGCCTGCGCCACGCCGCCGGGCGGCGCCGTGACCGACGTCCCCGTCACGGCCCTCGACGGCTCCCAGGGGCATCTGTACGAGCACCTGGGGCGGGATCTGCTGGTCGTCCTCGTCGCCCCCGGCACCGGTGTGTGGGAGAGCCGGCACTGGCTCACCGCGGGCCTGATGCCACGGCTCGCCAAGGCGGTCTCCGCCCTCCCCCAGCGCGCCGAACTCCTCGTCACGGACGCCTATCCGGGCTCCACGGCACACAGCGTGCTGCTGATCCGCCCCGACGGCCACCTCGTCGCCGTGATGACCGGCTGCCGTCCGACCGAGCTCTACGCCTACGCCGACCTCGCCCGCGGCGGCCCCCCGGCCCCGGTCGAGGACCCCGTCCCGCACTGAGCCGCGCCCAGCGGTCAGCGGGCGAACTCGGTGGCGCGGGACTCACGGACGACGGTGATGCGGATCTGGCCGGGGTAGGTGAGTTCCTCCTCGACCTGCTTGGCGACGTCGCGGGCGATGACCTGGGCCTGGATGTCGTCGACGTCATCGGGGCGCACCATCACCCGGACCTCGCGGCCGGCCTGCATGGCGAAGACCTTGACGACGCCCGGATGGGCGGCGGCGATCTGTTCCAGGCGCTTGAGGCGGCGGACGTAGCTCTCCAGGGATTCGCGGCGGGCGCCGGGGCGGCCACCGGAGATGGCGTCGGCGGCCTGGGTGAGAACGGCTTCGACGGTGCGGGGGTCGACCTCGTTGTGGTGGGCCTCGATGGCGTGGACGACGTCCTCGGACTCGCCGTGCCGACGGGCGAGGTCCGCGCCGATCAGGGCGTGGCTGCCCTCAACCTCGTGCGTGAGGGCCTTGCCGATGTCGTGCAGCAGGGAACCGCGCTTGACCGGGGCGGGCTCGACGCCGAGTTCGGCGGCCATCATGCCGGCGATGTGCGCGGACTCCAGGAGGTGGCCGAGCACGTTCTGCCCGTACGAGGTGCGGTAGCGCAGGCGGCCGAGCAGGGTGACCAGTTCCGGGTGCATGTCGGTGATGCCGACCTCGGTCAGCGCGTCCTCTCCGTGCCGGACGCACGACTGCTCGACCTCGGCGACCTTGCGCTCGTAGACCTCCTCGATGCGGTGCGGGTGGATCCGGCCGTCGATGACCAGTGCGTCCAGCGAGAGGCGGGCGACCTCCCGGCGCACCGGGTCGAAGCAGGAGAGCAGCACCGCCTCGGGGGTGTCGTCGATGATCAGATTGACGCCGGTGATGGCCTCGAAGGCACGGATGTTGCGCCCCTCGCGGCCGATGATGCGGCCCTTCATGTCGTCCCCGGGCAGTTGCAGTACGGAGACCACGGACTCGGCGGTCTGCTCGGTCGCCACGCGCTGGATCGCGGCGGCCACGATGCGCCGGGCCCGCTCCTCCCCGCGGTCGCGGGCGGCGCGCTCGATGTCCCGCACGATCAGGGCGGCTTCGCGCTTGGCCTGCTGCTCGACGGAGCGGACCAGATCGCCGCGGGCCTCGGCCGCGGTGTAGACGGCGACCCGCTCCAGGATGGCGCGCCGCTCGTCCTCCAGCCGGTTCACCTCGGCGCGGCGGCGGTCGAGCTCGTCGCGTTCGTCGGCCAACTCACGGCGGCGCCGGTGCAATTGCTCCGACTCGGCGTCGATGCGGGTCTCACGGTCGATGAGCCGCTGCTCGCGACGCTCCAAGTCGGCCCGGATCTCCCGGACTTCCTCCTTGGCGGTGGCCCGGATCTCCCGGGCCTCGCGCTCGGCGGCCGTGCGGAGCCGTTCGCGCTCCGCACGCAGCCGCAAGAGCAGCGCGAACGCGGTGAGGGCGGCCACGACGACGACCGTGACGGAGGCAGCCACGACAGTGAGTACGGATCCGGTCCCCAGCGCGATGCCCATGGCACCAACTCCCGTGTCTGCGAGGCCACGATCCCTCACCCGTTGTGAGGCTAAGTCGGCTCAGAGGCACGGTCAAGGAACCTCAACGATGGTTCAGTCCGGCAGGTAGTACTCCAGCGCCTCCGGGTCGTCACCCTCCTCCTCCAGAGCGCGGCGCACCACCCTCAGGGCGAGTCCCTCCGCGTATCCCTTGCGGGCGAGCATGCCGGCGAGCCGGCGGATGCGCTTCTCCCGGTCCAGACCGCGGGTGGCCCGCAACTTGCGGTCGACGAGGGCGCGGGCCGTGGACTCCTCCTGCTCGGCGTCGAGCTGCCCGACGGCCTGGCCGATCGCCTCCGCGTCCACACCCCGGGTGCGCAGCTCCTGGGCGAGGGCGCGCCGCCCAAGACCCCGGCCGCGGTGCCGGGACTCCACCCATGCGTCGGCGAAGGCCTGGTCGTCGATGAGCCCCACGTCCTCGAACCGCTCCAGTACCTCTTCCGCCGCCTCCTCCGGGATGTCCCGGCGGCGCATGGCGTCCGCGAGTTGCTTGCGGGTGCGCGGGGTCCCCGTGAGCAGGCGCAGGCAGAGCGCCCGCGCCTGCTCCACGGGGTCAAGTGGCGGCTCTTGCTCGGCCCTCGACGAGAAAGAGCCGCCACGATCCTTGTGCCCGGATGCCACCGTCAGACCTTGACTGCCGCCGCCGTGGCCTTGGTCGCCTTGGCGGTCTTGGCCGCCGGGGCCGCCGTCGCAGCAGCCGCGGCTGCCGGAGCGGGAGCGTCACCCTCGGCCACCGCGGCGGGACCGGCGGCGTCGGCGCCGGGCTGCTCTCCCGGAGCCGCGGGCCGGACGCCGATGCCGAGCTTCTCCTTGATCTTCCTCTCGATCTCGTCGGCGAGGTCGGGGTTGTCGCGCAGGAAGTTACGCGCGTTCTCCTTGCCCTGGCCGAGCTGGTCGCCCTCGTAGGTGTACCAGGCACCGGACTTGCGGATGAAGCCGTGGTCCACGCCCATGTCGATCAGGCCGCCCTCACGGCTGATGCCCTGGCCGTAGAGGATGTCGAACTCGGCCTGCTTGAAGGGCGGCGCGACCTTGTTCTTCACGACCTTGACCCGGGTGCGGTTGCCGACCGCGTCGGTGCCGTCCTTCAGGGTCTCGATGCGGCGGATGTCCAGTCGCACGGAGGCGTAGAACTTCAGCGCGCGGCCACCGGTGGTGGTCTCCGGCGAGCCGAACATGACGCCGACCTTCTCGCGGAGCTGGTTGATGAAGATCGCGGTGGTCTTGGACTGGTGGAGCGCACCGGTGATCTTGCGCAGCGCCTGGCTCATCAGACGGGCCTGGAGACCCACGTGCGAGTCACCCATCTCGCCCTCGATCTCGGCCCGCGGCACGAGGGCCGCCACGGAGTCGATCACGATGAGGTCCAGCGCGCCGGAGCGGATCAGCATGTCGGTGATCTCGAGGGCCTGCTCGCCGTTGTCCGGCTGGGAGAGCAGCAGCGAGTCCACGTCCACGCCGAGGCGCCCGGCGTAGTCGGGGTCGAGGGCGTGCTCGGCGTCCACGAAGGCGACCTTGCCGCCGGCCCGCTGGGCGTTGGCCACCGCGTGCAGCGTCAGGGTCGTCTTGCCGGAGGACTCCGGGCCGTAGA
Source organism: Streptomyces sp. NPDC058691 (assembly GCF_042714775.1). Classification (NCBI taxonomy): domain Bacteria; kingdom Bacillati; phylum Actinomycetota; class Actinomycetes; order Kitasatosporales; family Streptomycetaceae; genus Streptomyces; species Streptomyces sp. NPDC058691. The sequence goes on from NZ_JBHXSO010000031.1 coordinate 69,998, forward strand.
CCTCCACCACGCGGCCGCGCGGCAGGCCGCCGACGCCGAGCGCGACGTCCAGGGCGGTGGATCCCGTCGGGATGACCTCGATGGGCTCGTTCGGCCGGTCGCCGAGGCGCATGACGGCACCCTTGCCGAACTGCCGTTCAATCTGTGCGAGCGCGGCGTCGAGCGCCTTCTCGCGATCGGTTCCTGCCATGGGTTCCACCCTGGGTGTCTGAGTCGTTCGCTTCACGTCCAAGACGCTACTGCCTGCCACTGACAATGCGTCCCGGCGTCGCCTCGGGCCTGTGGATAACTCCGTGGAAATCGGCCCGCCACTCTCATGAGAATGGATGTTCGATTTGCGTGTCAAGCGACACGCACGGCTCAGGCGCCCCCGCCGCCACCGTCCCGGTCGCCCCCCTCGCCGCCGGATCCGCCGGACCCGCCGGACTCACCGGGCCCGTCGGAACTGCCCGTCCGCCCCCACGGCATCCGCGGCCACCAGATCGTCCGCTGCTGCGGCTCGTGGGCCCGCGGGTCGGTCACCGCGTACCGTCTCACGTACGCCCCGAGGAAGCCCTGCAGGGTCGCCGTCGCCGGGATCGCCACCAGCGCCCCCACCGCGCCGAGCAGCGCGGTGCCCACGATGACCGAGCCGAAGGCCACGGCCGGGTGGATGTCGACGGTGCGCGCGGTGATCCGCGGCTGCAGCAGATAGTTCTCGAACTGCTGGTAGACCACGACGAACCCGAGCACCCACACCGCGTCCCACGGGTCCTGCGTGAACGCGATGAGCATCGGGAGCGCCCCGGCCAGGTAGGTGCCGACCGTCGGCACGAACTGCGAGACCACGCCGACCCACACCGCCAGCGCCGGGGCGTACGGAATGCCGAGGATCTGGAAGAGCACATAGTGGGCGACCGCTGAGATCAGCGCCATCAGCGCCCGCGAGTAGAGGTAGCCGCCCGTCTTGGCGACGGCTATCTCCCAGGCGCGCAGCACCTCCGCCTGCCGGGCCGGCGGCAGCACCGAGCACACCGCCCGCCGCATCCGGGGGCCGTCGGCGGCGAAGTAGAAGGTGAACAAGGTGATCGTCAGCACCTGGAAGACCCCGCCCAGGACGGTCGCCGACAGCCCCCAGACGTTGCCCGCCTGCTTCTGCACGTAATTGCGCAGCCAGTCGGAGTGCAGGACGTTCTGCTGCAGCTTGCCGACGGACAGGTCGGTGCCGAAGGTGTGGTTGACCCACAGCACCACGTCGTCGACGTAATCCGGCAGATTCCTGCCGATCGAGGTGATCTGGTCCACCAGCAGTGAGCCCAGCAGCACCACGAAGACACCGCCCGCGGCCAGGACCGCCAGGAAGACCAGCCCGGTCGCCAGCCCCCGGCGCATGCCGCGCGCGGCCATCCAGTCCACCGCCGGCTCGATCGCCAGGGCGGCGAAGAAGGCCAGCAGGATGTTCACCAGCAGACCGACGACCTGGTGGAAGGCCCAGTCGGCCAGTTGAAGGGCGGCGAGCAGCGCCACCGCCAGCACCATGGCCCGCGGCAGCCACCCGGGCATCCTCGGTGCCCCCGCCGCTTCCCCGGCGGCCTCCCCCGGGTCCCTGGGCGGCCCGACGAGGCCGGTGGGGTCGTTGGGGCCGGCGGATCCGGGGGGACTGGGGTGCATCGGTTCGTCGCTTCCTGCCACGGGCACAGTCTCGCGCAGTGGTCAGCGCCGCGAGGCCGGTACGTCCATGGCGACGCACACCGCGCGCCAGACGTCCTTCGCCGCCCAGCCCGCCTCCAGCGCCTGGTACACGGTCCGGCCGCCCAGCTCGGACATGACATGGTCGCGCGCGAACGAGTCGGCGTACGTATCGCCGAAGTGCGCGTGCATCCGCTCCCAGAACACCGTCAGCTTCATGCCGCCAGTATCCCGTGTCCCACTGACGGACCGCGGCCGTCAGTTCACCACTGCCCTCGCCGGACCGGCACCGGGACCCGGATCGCGGCCTTGGCCGAGGTAGTAGGGGTTCTCCACGACCATGCCGCCGAGCCACACCCTGGGGTGCGCCTTGACCATGGGGATGACCAGGTCCCCGCCGAAGAGTTCGAGGTCGTACATGCAGACGCCGACCTGCGGACGGGCCCTCAGCCAGGAGGTGGCGCGCATCTCGTACCGGACCAGCTCCCGTACGAAGCCCGGCCGCACCAAGGGATACGCCCAGCTCATGTCCGCGGCGATCCGCAGCAGTCCGGGGCGGCGGTCCCCGTACCCATCCCCATCGCCGCCGCCGTCTCTGTGACCGTCGCCGTCGAAGAGCTCGGCGGACCGGCCGCACAAGGACGCTGGCATGGCGTCCCCGTCGAAGGCCCCGTTCCGCAGGCAGATGTCCCGCGGGTCCTTGATCACGAGACGGTCGGCGCTCCGGCCGAGGGACGGCACCTCGGCGGCCAGGGCCTCACGGCACGACCGGCCCTCGTCCGGCGCGGCCAGCAGTATGCAGACGTGTTCCTCGCGAAGGCCGTCCGCGAGGAAGGAGGTGACAAGGCGGTCGCGTTCCGCGCGTCCCCGGTAGAACGCGCAGACGTGGTCGCCCCGGCGCAGGGGCACGCCCCCCACGGTGGCGGCGGTCACGAGGGCGGTCTCGGCGACGTGCTGCTCCATGGAGTGCTCCTCGTCACGGACCGCCGCCGTCCAGCACCCTCCACACCCGCGTCGCGACGTGCAGGTTGAGCCGGCTGTCCACATCCGAGAGGTCGTGCCCGCCGACGTCGCGGATGCGCTGCAGCCGGTAGCGCAGCGTGCTGCGGTGGATGCCCAGGGCGGCGGCCGTCCCGTCGTAGTTGCCCCCGCACTCGAAGTACTGCGCAAGGGTGCGGGCCAGATCGCAGTGGTGCGCGGCGTCGTAGTCCAGGAGCGGGCCGAGCCATTCCCGGACGAAGTGTCCGACCTCCTGGTAGTCGCCCTCCCCCGTTCCGAGGATGCGGTAGAAGCCCAGGTCGTCGAAGGTCGTGGCACCGTTCGGGGACTGGGAGCGGCAGCGGACCTCCAGGGCCCTGAGCGCCTGCTGGAACGAGCGCGGGAGGTCGCGCGGGGCGTCGCAGCGGCCTCCCACGCCGATCGCACCCCTGGAGACGCCCAGTTCACGGCAGATCGCCCGGTAGAGCGCGTCCGCGGGGGGCCGCCCCTGGAAGACGAGCACTGCCATGCCCGAACACCTCGCCGGCAGGCACCGCAGCCGCAGCCCCGCGGCGGCGCGGCCGACCGCCTGGACGAACGCGTCGTCGGCCGCCCGGCCCTCCCACTGGACGACGGCCGGGTAGTGGGGGCCGTGCAGGTCGTGCCCGATCGCGGCGGCGCGGGCGTACGCGCTCTCGTCGTCCGTGCCCGCGATCAGGTCGTCCACGAGCTCGCGCCGCAGCCGCAGTTCCACCTCGGCGAGGCTGTGCAGGTGGGCGAGTTCCAGCGAGAGCGCGGTGCACGCGTGGTCGAGGGTGAACTCGTCCTGCTCGTCCCGGCGGTCCGCCGCGGCGACGAGGGCCATGGCCCCCAGGACCTCGCCGCGGTGCTGCACCACGGCGATGAGGCGGTCGCCGACGCGCAGCGGGCGGAGCCGGCGGGCGGCCTCCTGCAGGAGCTGCTCGCGCCGGGTGGCGTCGGGCTTGGGGTACGGGTCGGGGCGGCCGGGGCCGGCCCAGACCCGCAGGTTGCCGAAGCGGTCCTCGATGGCCACGGGGCAGCCGGTGAGCCGGTGGACGGCGGCGGCGATGCCGGCCGCACCGCTGCCGCTCGCCGTCGCCTGGCTCAGCACCTCGTGGACGGTCCGCTGATAGGTGAGTTCGGCGACGGACGCGGCGAGCCGCGCGTTCACGCTCTCCCGTTCCGCGTTGAGCCGCCGCAGCTCCTCGGCGTGCTCGCGTTCACGGCGCCGGGCCGCGGCGTTCGCCAAGGCGGCCGAAGTCTGCTGGGCGAGCACATGGATCAGGAAGCGCTCGTCGTCGGTGGGCGTCGTGGGCGCGCTGACCACCAGGTGCCCGATACCGCCGCCCCGGCTGTGCAGGGTGAACGCCCAGCCCCATGCGCGCCCGCGCACATGGACGGAGCCTTCCCTGCCGCCCAGTTGCCGCAGGCGGTCGCCGAGCCCCGGGACGGAACGCCGGCCGGCGCCGGGGACACCGGCGGCGAAGCCGTCGGCGGTGAGGTGGCCTGCCTCGGCCCGGCAGGGGCCGAGCGCCGCGACGGACGTCAGGGCCAGCCGCATGATGTCGGCCTCGTCCCGGCCGTCATTCATGATCATCGAGAGCACGAAAAGGCTGTAGAGATTCGCCAGGTGTTCCTGGTCCCAGTTCCTGGTGCGGACCATGCGGACCCGGTCGGCCCCGGTCATGGAAGCGCTCATGGTGAGCCGGCTCCTCTTCGACGAACTCCTCTTCGACGAATCACTCCTGCACCTCCCATCACCACTCTTGGCCGAGTCATGCATGGTTTGCATGATTTTGTACCTAATCGACACAATGTGCTGCCAGGGCGAGAAGCAGCACGGATTTGGTCCTCGCAGGCGCAGGCCGCCGACCGGTTCCGGCCGGGACGCTGGAGCCGATGCCGGCACCGGGGGCCGTCGAGGATGCCGTCTTGTGCCCACAGGTCTCCTGCAGGGCGGCCGCCGGCCCCCGGTGCCGGCCGGCCCGCAGCGCACCGCGCGGGCGGGCGGGCGGGAAGCCCTCGACGTTAGGGAGCACCTCATGGCCAAGGCAGTCGGGATCGACCTCGGGACCACCAACTCGGTGATCGCCGCCTGGGAGGGCGGGGAGGCGACGGTGATCCCCAACTCCGAGGGCAACCGCACGACCCCGTCCGTGGTCGCGTTCACCGACACCGGCGAGCGCCTGGTCGGCCAGCTCGCCCGGCGGCAGGCGATCCTCAACCCGAAGGGCACCATCTACTCGGCCAAGCGCTTCATCGGCCGCCGTTACGACGAGATCCCGGAGGAGGCCAAGGCCGTCGGCTTCGATGTCGTGCCCGATGAGCACGGCAACGCGCGCTTCAAGATCCGCGACAAGCTCTACGCGCCGGAGGAGATCAGCGCCCTGGTGCTGCGCAAGCTCGCCGACGACGCGGGGAAGCAGCTGGGAGAGCGCGTGACGGAGGCGGTCATCACGGTGCCCGCCTACTTCAACGACGCCCAGCGCACGGCCACCAAGGACGCCGGCCGCATCGCCGGCCTGGAGGTCCTGCGCATCATCAACGAGCCGACCGCGGCGGCGCTGGCCTACGGCCTGGACAAGAAGGAGCACGAGACGGTGCTCGTCTTCGACCTGGGCGGCGGCACCTTCGACGTGAGCCTGCTCGACGTCGGGGACGGCGTGGTCGAGGTGCGGTCCACCGCCGGCGACAGCCATCTGGGCGGCGACGACTTCGACCGCCGCCTGGTGGACTACCTCGCGGACAGGTTCCAGAAGGAGAACGGCATCGACCTGCGCAAGGACCCGCAGGCGCTGCAGCGCCTCTTCGAGGCGGCCGAGAAGGCCAAGACGGAGCTGAGCTCGGTGACGCAGACGCAGGTGAGCCTGCCGTTCATCACCGCCGACGCGTCCGGCCCGAAGCACCTGACCGAGACGGTCATGCGCTCCACCTTCGAGCAGATCACCGCGGACCTGGTCGAACGCACCATGGGGCCGGTCAAGCAGGCGATGTCCGATGCCAAGATCGGCGAGAACGACATCGACGAGGTCATCCTCGTCGGCGGCTCCACGCGCATCCCCGCCGTCCAGCAGCTGGTCCGCCGGCTGACCGGCGGCAAGGAACCGAACATGAGCGTCAACCCGGACGAGGTCGTGGCCCTGGGTGCCGCGATCCAGGCCGGCGTGCTCAAGGGCGAGGTCAAGGACGTCCTGCTGCTGGACGTGACTCCGCTGTCGCTCGGTGTGGAGACCCGCGGCGGCGTGATGACCAAGATCATCGACCGGAACACCACGGTCCCGGTGCGCCGTGCCGAGACGTTCTCGACCGCGGAGGACAGCCAGCCCGCCGTGGACGTGGTGGTGCTGCAGGGCGAGCGCGAGTCCGCGGCGGACAACCGCGTGCTCGGCCGCTTCCAGCTCAGCGACATCCGCCCGGCACCGCGCGGGGAGCCGCAGGTCGAGGTCACCTTCGACGTCGACGCGAACGGCATCCTGAACGTCACCGCCCGCGACAAGGACACCGGCGCCGAGCAGGGCATCACCATCAGCGAGGGATCCAATCTCGAACAGGGCGAGATCGAGCGGATGGTCCGGGAGGCCGAGCAGCACCGCGGCGAGGACAAGGCGCTGCGCGAGGGCGTGGACGCCCGCAACGAGCTGGACGCGGTCGCCTACCAGGTGGAGCGCCGGCTCGACGAACTGGGCGAGGCCGCACCGGCGCACGAGAAGGCGCGGGCGGAGATGCTCGTGGCCGACGCCAGGGAGGCCGTCAAGCAGGGGGCGGCGCCGGACCGCGTCCGGTCGCTGACCTCGGATCTCCAGCAGATCCACGCCTCGCTGGCCGCGGCCCGGCCGACCGCGGGACCGGGGGCCCAGGAGCCGGCCGCCGGGGCCGGGGCGGGCCAGGAGAGCCACGTCGGCGGCGCGGGGTCCGACGACGACGTGATCGACGCCGAGTTCGACAAGGGCTGATGTGCGCTGATGTCCACAGAACAGGAACCGACGACGCCCCGGCCCGAACCGGCCGACGTCCCGGCCGAGGTCCCCGGACAGGCCCCGCAGGAGGTGACGGGGGCGGCCGCCGCCGGGGCCGCCCCCGGGCCGGACGAACACGCCGCCGCGCTGGAGGAGTTGCAGGACCGCTGGCGCCGCGCCCTCGCCGACCTGGACAACGTCCGCAAGCGCCATGCCAGGGAGCTGGAGCGCGAACGGCTCACCGAACGCACCCGGACCGCGGCCGCCTGGCTGCCCGTGCTCGACAACCTCGAACTGGCCCTCGTCCACGCCAGGTCGGAGGACGCCTCCGCCGTGCTGGATGGCGTCAAGGCGGTGCGCGACCAGGCCGTGGAGGTGCTGCGCGGTCTCGGGTACTCCCGCCACGAGGAGACCGGGGTCCCCTTCGACCCGGCCCGCCACGAGGTCGTCGGGGTGGTCGACGACCCGGAGGCGGAGCCGAACTCCGTGGTCCAGGTGGTGCGTCCCGGCTACGGCGAGGACGGGTCGCAGTTGCGCCCGGCATCCGTCGTGGTCGCCAGGCGTCAGGAGTGACGTCCGATGGCACGGGACTACTACCAGGTGCTCGGGGTGGCGCGTGACGCGCTCCCCGAGGAGATCCAGCAGGCGTTCCGCTCCCAGGCCCGCAAGTTCCACCCCGACATCAACAAGGACCCGGGGGCGGAGGAGCGCTTCAAGGAGCTCAACGAGGCGTACGGCGTGCTGTCCGACCCCGCCACGCGGCGGCGCTACGACCGCTTCGGCGAGGACTTCCGCCGTATCCCCGAGGACTACGACGAACGCGTGGGCGCGGGCGTCGGGGCCGAGGCGCGGGCCCGCGGCGGCGGTGGCCGGTCCGGCTGGCCCGGCGGCGCAGCAGGCGGGGACAGCGGCCGGGTCCGCTTCGTCTCGGACGCCGGCGAAGGGTTCGAGGGGGTCGACTTCGAGGACCTGTTCGGCGGCATGTTCGGCCGCGGCGCCACCCGGGGACCGGTACCCGGCGCCGACCAGGAGGCCGAGATCCGGCTCGGCGTGGAGGACGCGTACCACGGCGGGAAGCGCGGCATCACCCTCGGCGGGCCGTCCGGGCAGCGGACGTACGACGTCGCGATCCCCCGCGGCGTGACCGACGGCCAGCGCATCCGGCTGGCCGGCCAGGGCGGTCGCGGCAGCGGCGACGCACCGCCGGGCGATCTGTACCTGCGGGTGCGGATCACGCCCGATCCGCGGTTCCGCCTGGAGGGCCGGGACATCCACGTCGTGCTGCCGGTGACGCCCTGGGAGGCGGCGCTCGGCGCCACGGTGCCGGTCCCCACGCCCGGGGGCACCGCCAAGGTGACCGTCCCGGGCGGCTCGTCGAGCGGCCGCAGGCTCCGTCTGCGCGGCGAGGGCATGCCCAACCCGCGCGGCGCCGCAGGCGACCTGTACGCGGAGGTCCGGGTCATGGTGCCGCCCGCTGCCGGTGACCGGGAGCGGGCGCTCTACGAGGAACTGGCCGACGTCTCGTCCTTCGACCCGAGGAAGCAAGGATGACCAGCGATCCGCGGCCCCGAGCCGCCATCCGGCAGCCGGCCCCGGGCGTCCGGGCGGCCGCCCCCGCGCAACGGCCGGGCCTGAACGTCGTCGTGCGCGGAACGGCCATGGTGCCGGTCCGCCGGCTCGACCTGGAGCTCGTCGCACGGCGGTCGGGCCTTCACCCCGACCTTGTGCGCAGGTTCGTCGCCCTCGGCCTGGTCGACGCGGACCGGGACGCCGACGGACGGCTGTGGTTCGCGCCGTCCGTCCCGGCGAAGCTGGCCCGCGTCCAGCGGCTGCGGGCCGGACTGCCCCTCAACTACGCCTCGTTGGGCGTCGTGCTCGACCTGCTCGACCGGATCGCCGAACTCGAGGCCGCCCTGAGGAGGGCGAACGCCGGCTCCAGGAGTGATGAATCGTGGATATGAACCGGCTCACCCAGAAGTCCCAGGAGGCGCTTCAGGAGGCGCAGACGATCGCCGGCCGGCTGCACCAGACCGAGGCCGACGGCGAGCACCTGCTGCTCGCCCTCCTCGACCAGCCGGAAGGGCTCGTGCCCCGGCTGTTCGAGCAGACCGGTGCGCAGGTCGGGGCGTTGCGCAAGGAGCTGTCGGAGGAACTGGCACGCCGCCCCAAAGCGACCGGTCCGGGCGCCACTCCGGGCCAGGTGTACATCACCCAGCGGCTGGCCCGGCTGCTCGACACCGCCGAGCAGGAGGCCAAGCGGCTCAAGGACGAGTACGTGTCCGTGGAGCACCTGGTGCTGGCGCTGGCCGACGAGGGCTCCCGCACCGCCTCGGGACGGCTGCTCAAGGAGCACGGCGTCACCAAGGACGGGTTCCTGACCGCGCTGACCCGGATCCGCGGCAACCAGCGGGTCACCTCTGCCACCCCCGAGGCCTCCTACGAGGCCCTGGAGAAGTACGGCCGCGACCTGGTCGCCGAGGCCCGCGGCGGCAGGATGGACCCCGTCATCGGCAGGGACGCGGAGATCCGCAGGGTCATCCAGATCCTCAGCCGCAAGACGAAGAACAACCCCGTGCTGATCGGTGACCCGGGCGTCGGCAAGACCGCGATCGTGGAGGGGCTGGCACAGCGGATCGTCCGCGGCGACGTCCCCGACGGCCTGCGCGACAAGACGATCTTCTCCCTCGACATGAGCCTGCTGGTGGCGGGCGCCAAGTACCGCGGCGAGTTCGAGGAGCGGCTGCAGGCCGTGCTGAGCGAGGTCAAGGGCGGCGAGGGCCGCATCCTGCTCTTCGTCGACGAACTGCACACGGTGGTCGGCGCGGGCGGCGGATCCGAGGGGGCCATGGACGCCGGGAGCATGCTCAAGCCGATGCTGGCGCGCGGCGAACTGCACATGATCGGCGCCACCACGCTGGAGGAGTACCGCAAGTACGTCGAGTCCGACGCCGCCCTGGAACGCCGCTTCCAGCAGGTGGTCGTGGACGAGCCGAGCGTGGAGGACACCGTGTCCATCCTGCGCGGGCTGCGCGAGCGCCTGGAGGTCTTCCACGGTGTGAAGATCCAGGACACCGCGCTGGTCGCGGCGGCGACGCTGAGCCACCGCTACATCTCCGACCGCTTCCTGCCGGACAAGGCCATCGACCTGGTGGACGAGGCGTGCGCCCGGCTGCGGACCGAGATCGACTCCATGCCGGCCGAACTGGACGGGATCACGCGCCGGGTGACCCGCCTGGAGATCGAGGACGCGGCGCTCGGCAAGGAGACCGACCCGGCCAGCGCCAAGCGCCTGGAGGAGCTGCGCCGCGAACTGTCCGACCTGCGCGCCGAGGCGGACGCGATGCAGGCCCAGTGGGAGGCCGAGCGCCAGGCCATCCGGCGGGTGCAGCAACTGCGCCAGGAGCTGGAGCAGGTCCGGCAGGATGCCGAGGAGGCCGAACGCGCCTACGACCTCAACCGCGCCGCGGAACTGCGCTACGGCACACTCACCGATCTCGAACGGCGGCTGGCCGCCGAGGAGGAGGCGCTCACCGCCAAGCAGGGCGGGAACCGGCTGCTGCGCGAGGTCGTCACCGAGGACGAGATCGCCGAGATCGTCGCGGCCTGGACCGGCATCCCGGTGGCCCGGCTGCAGGAGGGCGAGCGGGAGAAGCTGCTGCGCCTGGACGAGATCCTCACGGAGCGCGTGATCGGGCAGGACGAGGCCGTCGGGCTGGTCACCGACGCCATCATCCGGGCCCGTTCGGGCATCCGGGACCCGCGGCGGCCCATCGGCTCGTTCATCTTCCTCGGCCCGACCGGCGTCGGGAAGACCGAGCTCGCCAAGGCGCTGGCCGCGACGCTCTTCGACACCGAGGAGAACATCGTCCGGCTCGACATGAGCGAGTACCAGGAACGGCACACCGTCAGCAGGCTGGTGGGCGCCCCTCCGGGATACGTCGGCTACGAGGAGGGCGGCCAGCTCACCGAGGCCGTGCGCCGCAAGCCGTACTCCGTGGTCCTCTTCGACGAGATCGAGAAGGCCCACCCCGACGTGTTCAACACCCTGCTCCAGGTGCTCGACGACGGCCGGATCACCGACGCGCAGGGCCGCACCGTCGACTTCCGCAACACCATCGTCATCATGACCTCCAACATCGGCTCGGCCCACCTGCTCGACGGCGTCACGGCCGACGGCGAGGTCAAGCCCGATGCCCGGGCACTGGTGATGGGCGAGCTGCAGAGCCACTTCCGGCCCGAGTTCCTCAACCGCGTCGACGACATCGTGCTGTTCAAGCCGCTCGGCCTGAAGCAGATCGAGCGCATCGTCGAGCTGCAGATCGACGACCTGCGCCGCCGGCTGGCGGAGCGGCAGATCACCGTCGAACTCAGCGACGCCGCCCGCGAGCTGATCGCCGAGCAGGGCTTCGACCCCGTCTACGGCGCCCGGCCGCTGCGCCGGTACATCTCGCACGAGGTGGAGACGCTGGTGGGCCGGGCCCTGATCCGCGGCGACGTGCAGGACGGCGCGACGATCGGGGTGGACGCCCGCGACGGCGAGCTGGTGGTGACCTACGGCGACCGGCCGCAGGTGACCGCCCATGACCGGCTGGCCTCGTGAGCGGGAGGCGGTGAGCGACGATGTCCGTGACGTCCGCGAACCGGAGCACCACGGTCGCCTGTGGCACGTGCGGGCGCACGAACCGCGTGCCGGCGGCGGCGCAGGGGCGTCCCCGCTGCGGCAGTTGCGGCGCCGCGCTGCCGTGGATCGTCGACGCGGGCGACGACGACTTCGCCGAGATCGCCGGGACCACTGGGAATTCCGCGAGGACCGGCCCGGTCGTGCTGGTGGACCTGTGGGCCACCTGGTGCGGTCCTTGCCGCATGGTGAGCCCCGCGCTGGAGCGGGTCGCCCGGCAGCTCGCCGGGCGGATCAAGCTCGTCAAGGTCGACGTCGACCGCGCGCCGGCGATCGCGCAGCGCTTCCAGGTCATGGCGGTGCCGACGCTGGTCCTGCTCGGCCAGGGCGGGGAGATCGCCCGGCGGGCGGGCGCGGCGCCCGACCACGAACTGCGCCGGTGGGTGGAGGAGAGCATCGCGGACCGCGGCTGACGCCGCCCGGCCGGCGGAAGGGGCACTGTCATGGTGAGGCAACCGGGCCCGTGCCGGGCGGTCGGGGTGCGCGCGGCCGGGCGCACGGTCTGATGGACGCCCCGGCCACCCGCGCGCAGGAGGGCAACCTCGTCCGCTCGTCGGGACGGGAGGAAGGTCAGCCGGTGCCGGGCCGGTCGGTGTCCTGGCGGTGACCCTCCCGCCACCGCTCGCCGCAGGCGTCGCGCGCGGCGCCGATGGGCACGACGTCCGGCGCTCGGCCTCCGGCCCACGGTGACGGGCCCGCACACGCCTCCCGGGCGTCCTGCCATAAGGTGCCGGTCATGAGCCATCCGACCCCGTGGGAACCCAAGAGCCCCTTGGAGCAGCGGGCCTCGCACGAGGACCGCGACCGGATATCCGACATCTTGCGGATCGCCGCCGGGGACGGCCGGCTGAGCCTGGAGGAGCTGGAGGAGCGGCTGGAGGCCTGCTACGCGGCCCGCACCTATGCCGACCTCGCCCCACTGGTGGCCGACCTCCCCGGCCAGGCGCTGGTGCGGCAGCCGCCGCAGCCGCCCCGGCCGAAGGACGTCGTGCGGACCAAGCGGGTGGGCGGGAACCTCCGCTGCGAGGGGACCTGGCTGGTGCCGAAGAGGCTGGAGGCGGAGGTGCGCGGCGGCAGTGTGGTCCTCGACTTCACCTCCGCCACCGTCACCGAACCGGTCACCGAGGTCCACGTGACCCTGCGCGGCGGCAATCTGCGGCTGATCGTCCCGGCGGGCCACTACGTGGACGCCGCCGGGGTCGAGATCCGCGGCGGCTCCGTGGCGCGCCGCCGCGCGGCAGACCAGGAACCGGACGCCCCGGTCGTGCACCGGATCGTCGTCACCGGGCGCATCGTCGGCGGCAGCGTGGTGATCGTCCCGCCGCGCCCCCCGCGCCGTCCGGGCAGGCTCCGCAGGATGCTGGGCCGCGGCCGGTAGACGGCGGCTCCACGGCCGGACCATGATCTTTTCCGCGGCCAGGGAGCGGTCGGGCGTACATTCGACATATGGGACAGCCAACCGCCGGCGCACGGCCGCCGGCGCGAGAAGCGGGGCTCCGGGTCCTCTGACGCCATGGGACCGCAATGAGGAGCAGCTTCTGGCGCCGTATCCGGTGGCACCCGCCGCAGGGGACCGCCTCACCGGGCACGCGGAGCGCGACCACCTGGCGGATGCTGGTGACGCAGGGCCCCGGGCCGCTCGTGCTCGCGCTGGTGATGATCGCAGGCATCGTCATCGCCGGATTGGTCGTGCCCACCACGCAGCATCTCGCCTCGCTGATGGCGGTCGTCCCGGCGACGACGGCCGCGCTGGCGGGGCCGCGGCTGACCACGGTGATCGCCGGGCTGTCGTGCGTCGCCGCGTTCGCGCTGGACGCCCACGACGGACTGCTGAACACCTCCATCCCCGCCGTGCATCTGGCCGAGATCACCCTCATCTCCGCGTTCGTCATCGCCTCGCGGAGCATCCGCGACCGCAGCGTGCGAGAGCTGACCGAGGTGCGGATCGTCTCCGACACCATCCAGCGGGTGCTGCTGCGGCCACTGCCCCCGCACATCGGACAGCTGCGCATCCGGGCCACGTATCACGCCTCTCATCCGCACGCGCAGATCGGCGGCGACCTCTATGCGGTGGCCAAGAGCGCGGCCGGGGTCCGCATCCTCATAGGCGACGTCAGGGGCAAGGGCCTGCCGGCGATCGAGGACGCGGAGGCGCTGCTGGGGGCGTTCCGCGCCGGCGCCCGCAGGACGCGATCGTTGACGGAGCTGATGGCCGAGCTGGAGTTCAGCGTGCGCAGCCACTTCGAGGAGGCGGGCCTGTCGGACGCCGACGCCGTGGAGCGTTTCATCACGGCCCTGCTCCTGGAGGTGCCGGACGAGGGTGACATGGTCCGGGTGGTCAACTGCGGCCATCCACCGCCCTACCTGGCCCACGGGACGGACACCCTGCTGCTGGCACCCGCGGTGCCGTCTCCGCCGCTCGGCCTCAACAGCCTCAGCTCCGACGACTACGAGGTGGACACGTTCTCCTTCTCCCGCCGGGCGACTCTCCTGCTCTACACCGACGGCGCGATCGAGGCCCGCGACTCCGACGGCCGGTTCTACGACCTCGGGGCACGCGTCGCCGCCTGGCCGGGCTCCCAGCCGGAGGACCTGCTGCGGCACGTACTGGACGGCCTCTCCCGCCATGTCGGGGGCGGCGGCACCATGGAGCTGGACGACGACATCGCGCTGATCGCCGTCCAGTACGGCGACGACCTGCCCGCCCCCGGCGCCGCCCCGGCCGCCGAGGCCCTGGCCGGAGGCCGCACGTCCTTCAGCGGTCCCGACGCCCGGGCGGTTCCCCGGCGGGGAACAGGACCGGGCTGATCAAGTGGCGGGTCCGGCCCGGCCCGGTCCGGCCCGGTCCGTCCTGGCCGGAAGGACAGGCCGCCGCCCGCGGCACGTGCCAGGATGACCGCGTGAGTGCCTTCTCGTCCCTGCGGGCATCGGGGCAGACACCCCGCAGCCCGGGCACGTCCGCGCCGCTGCTGCGGTTCCTGCGGACCGAGACGGCGAGCGCGGCCTATCTGCTCGCCGCCACGATCCTCGCCCTGCTCTGGGCGAACGCGGCGCCGGGGAGCTACACGTCGTTCTGGCACACCCACCTGTCGCTGGCCCTGGGGTCCCACGCGGTGTCCCTGGACCTGCGCGAGTGGGTCAACAGCGGCCTGATGACGCTGTTCTTCTTCATCGTGGGCCTGGAGACCCGGCGCGAGTTCGACCTCGGCGAGTTCCGCGAGCGCATGCGGATCACGCTGCCGACGGCAGCGGGACTGGCCGGGATGCTGGTGCCGCTCGCCGTCTACCTCGCCTTCACGCACGACACCCACGGCGCGCGCGGCTGGGGCACGGTGATCTCCACGGACACCGCGTTCGCCCTGGGGATGTACGCCCTGGTGGGACGGCGGCTGCCGGCCGCGACGCGGGCCTTCGTGCTGACGACCTCCGTGGTCGACGACTTCGTCGCGCTCGCCGTCATCGCGATCGCCTACACCAGCGGCGTCTCCTGGCCGGCGCTGTTCGCCGCGATCGCCCTGTTCGCCGTGGGCACCTGGATCGCCAACTCCGTGGTGCGGGTCTGCGGCGAGTGGCGCGGCGCCGCGTACGCGCTGACCGGTCTCGCCGTCTGGTTCGCCATGCTGGCGTCGGGCGTGGACCCGGTCGTGACGGGCCTGGCGCTGGGCCTCATGGCCTGCGACCACCCGGCACGCGGAGCGGACCTGCGCCGGGCCAGCCTGCTCTACCTGCGGTTCCGGGAGCAGCCGACGCCGGGCCTGGAACGTTCGGCGCGCCGCGGCCTGGCGATGTCGGTGTCGCTGAACGCACGCTTGCAGCAGTTGTTCCACCCCTGGACCAGCTATGTGATCGTCCCGGTCTTCGCCCTGGCCAACGCGGGCATCACCGTGAACGCCTCCCAGTTGTCAGCCGCCTTCACCTCGGCCATCACCCTGGGCATCATCGCCGCCTATGTGATCGGCAAACCGCTCGGCATGGTGGGCGGCTCCGCGCTGACGACGTGGCTGAGCCGGGGGCGCCTGCGCCCGCCGGTCGGCTGGGGCGCGGTGGCGGTCGGCGGGACCATCTCCGGCATCGGCTTCACGATCGCGCTGCTCATCGCCAACCGGGCCTTCGAAGGGCGGCAACTCGCCGAGGCCAAGATCGGCATCCTTTGCGCCGTGCTCCTCGCCTTCGTCCTGACCTGGCTCGTCACGCTCGTACTGTCCCGGCTGCCCCGGGCCCGGCGGCGCCGGGCGCTGCTCGGAAAGGCGCAGCAGCTGGAGGACCTGGCCGAGCCCGTGGACCCCGGACGGGACCACATCCGCGGTCCCCACGACGCCATGGTGACCGTCGTCGAGTACGGCGACTTTGAATGCCCCTACTGCGGGGAGGCGGAGCCGGTCATCCGCGACCTCCTCGCGGACTTCGGCGACGTCCGGTACGTCTGGCGGCATCTGCCGCTCTCCGATGTGCACCCGAACGCGGTGCTGGCGGCCCGCGCCACGGAGGCCGCCGCGGTCCAGGAGCGCTTCTGGGAGATGCACGACCAGATCTTCGCCCACCCCCAGTCGCTGGACGGCCAGGGCCTCGTCCGGCTCGCCACCGCGATCGAACTCGACATGGAGCGCTTCCGCCGCGACCTGGACGCCCGCCCCGTCGCGGTGCGGGTCGCGGAGGACGCCGAGTCCGCCGACCTCAGCAATGTCTCGGGGACGCCCACGTTCTTCATCAACGGCCGCCGCCACTACGGCGCGTACGACATCGAGACGCTGTCGGCCGCGGTTCGCACCGCCCTGGAGCGCGCCAAGACACTCCGGCACTACTGAGGCCGCCCCCGAGGCCCGCCGCCTACCGTCCGGCCGGGGTGCCCTCGGGGCCCTCCGCCTCCAGTTCCCGCCTGGCGGCGAGGAGTTCCTCGCGGACCTCGGCGCCGACCGTCGGGTAATGGGGGTCGATCTCGATCAGCGTGTGCGCGAGCACGGCCGCCGCGCAGATACGCGCGAACCACTTCCGGTCCGCCGGCACGACGTACCAGGGCGCCCAGGTGGTGCTGGTGGCCGACAGCATCTCGGAGAACGCCTCCTGGTACTCGTCCCAGTGGCGCCGCTCCCTGACGTCGGCCGCGGAGAACTTCCAGTTCTTCTCCGGCAGGTCGATGCGCTTGAGGAAGCGGGCGCGCTGCTCCTCCTTGGAGAGGTTCAGGAAGACCTTGACCACCTTGAAGCCGTTGTCGGTGAGATAGCGCTCCCAGTCGTTGATCTCCCGGTAGCGGCGCTTCCACAGCGCCTTGCCGTGCGGGGCGCCCGGCAGCCGCTGGCGGTCGAGGACCTCCGGGTGCACCCGTACGACGAGGACCTCCTCGTAGTGCGAGCGGTTGAAGATCGCGATGTCCCCGCGGGCCGGCAGCCTGCGGGCGTAGCGCCACAGGTAGTCGTGGTCCAGCTCCTCGGCGGAGGGCACCTTGAAGCTGCTGACCTTCACCCCCTGCGGATTGACACCGCTCATGACGTGGCGGATCGTCCCGTCCTTGCCCCCGGCGTCCAGCGCCTGGAGGCACAGCAGCACGCCGTAGGTGTCCTGGGCGGCGAGCCGCGCCTGGTACTCGGCGAGCAGTGCCACGCCCGCCTTCAGCAGTTCCACGCCCTCCGGCTTGGTCAGGTGGGCCTTGTAGCGCGGGTCGAAGTCCTCGGCGAGGTCCACCTTCGACCCCGGCTTCACACGCAGCGGCTCGATGAACTCCGCAATGCGCCGGGCACTTGTGTCGGCCATCGCGGCCACCCTTTCCTTCCTGCTCCCCTTGCGCTCCCTGTCCGCCCGCTTCCCACGGGTCGCGGCGGGCGTCGCGGGAGTACCGCAACGCTCCGCCGCCGCGTCTGCCGCGTCAACCGCACCACGGCCGTTCGCCTGACCCGCGGGGCACCGGTCAGATGGCGGGTGCCGGCCGTACGGCGGCCGTCCCGGGGGCGGTACGGGTCTCCGCCCAGGAGCGCAGGGCGACGCTGCTGGCGTGGTCCCGGTGGCGCAGTCCCGTCAGGTCCAGCTCGACGGGCCGGTGCGCCGGCAAGGCCTCCAGGACGTCGAGCATCTTCGGCAGGCGCAGGAAGGTGGCGTTCCCGCTGAGCCGCACGGTGATGGCGCCCTGGCCGCGGTCGGTGACGGCCACGTGCACGTGCGAGATCTCCCAGGCCGTCTTGGCGATCGCGAGCCCCAGCCCGATGATCACGCCCTCGAACATGTTCACCGTCACGATGGCCGTGACGGTCACCGCCAGTACGACGGCCTCGCCCCGGTGCGCGGGCCACAGGGCCCGCAGCTGGGCGAGGGGCAGCAGTTTGACGCCCGCGTGCACCAGGACACCGGCCAGCGCCGCGAGCGGGATGTACCCGAGGACGGCCGGGAGCAGTGCGGCGAACAGCAGCAGCCACACTCCGTGCAGGACGCGGGAGGCCTTCGTCCGGGCCCCGGCGTGCACATTGGCCGAGCTGCGCACGATGACGGCCGTCAGCGGGAGCGCCCCCAGCAGCCCGCACACGGTGTTGCCCGCGCCCTGGGCCACGAGTTCCTTGTTGTAGCGGGTGCGCGGCCCGTCGTGCAGACGGTCCACCGCCGCCGCGCTGAACAGGCTCTCCGCGGAGGCGATGAGGGTGAACGCCACGACGGTGCCGAGCACTTCGAGCGAGGCGAGCCCGCCGAGGGCATCCGCGCCGGGCAGCCGCAGCGCGTCCGCCAGTCCCCGGACCTGAACGGTCTTCAGCGGCAGGTGCAGCAGCGCCGCGGCCGCCGTGGCGCCGGCCACCGCCACGAGCGCCCCCGGCACCAGCCGGGCCCTGGCCGGCAGCCGCTGCCACAGCACGATGACCGCGATCGTCCCCGCCCCCACGGCCAGGGCCGACAGGGCCCTAGGTTCGGTCGCCACGTGGGCGACCAGGCCGGGCAGACCGGTGACCTTGCCGGTGCCGGAGGCGGGGGCCTCGTGGTCGGCCATGGCGTACAGCTGCCCGAGGATGATGACCAGGCCGATGCCGCCGAGCATGCCCTCGACCACCGACACCGAGATCGCCCGGAACCACCGGCCCAGGCCCGCCGCGCCCAGGACGAGTTGCAGCACGCCGGTGGCGAGGACGATGACGCCGAGCGCGGCCACGCCGTGCTCCCGCACGGCCTCGTACACGAGCACGGTGAGGCCCGCGGCCGGTCCGCTGACCTGGAGGCTGCTGCCCGGCAGCAGGCCGGTCACCAGGCCGCCGACGATGCCGGTGACCAGACCCAGTTCGGCGGGGACGCCGGAGGCCACGGCGACGCCCACGCACAGCGGCAGGGCGACGAGGAAGACGACGAGCGAGGCGGTGAGATCGGTGCGCAGGGCGCGGGTGACGGACAGGACGGCAGGAGGCATGGCGTGCACCTTCGTTGCGGAACGTGGACAGGGAGCACCGGGCCGCGAGGGCCGGGCGGACACCGGGGACGGGACGCGTCCCCTGGCGGGGGCGAGGGGCCCCGGCCCTGTCAGCAGCGCGGAACGGGCTGCGGCGAAGGAGCGTTCGGCGGTTGATCTGCGGCAGCGGCGGCATGGACGCCGCCTTCGGGCACGGCGGCCGGAGGGCCGTCGTCGTGTGTCACGGCCGTCGCGAGGTCGCGCACGGCGTGCCCGTGGCGGGAGTGCGGGGCGGCGACGCGGCAGGAGTCGGGGCCACCCCCGTGGTGCCCGCCGTCGGCCGGGACGGCCAGTGGCTGGAGGGGAGCGCACGCGGGCACGGCGCACCGGCCGGGCCCCGGGGAGGACGCGTGGGCGCCCGCGGGTGTGAAGGCCGCGTGCAGGAGCGCGAGGAGGGCCACCAGGACCGCCGCACACCACATGCCGCGCCGCGTCGGGCGGCGGGCGCCGGCGACAGGCCGCATGCAGACCCCCTCGTGTTGCTCCTACGAGGGAACCCCCCGGCCCCGTGAAACCGGGGGCGCCCGGGGCGTGCGTCCGCGCGTTTCACCCGCAATGGTGAACGGCGCGGTCACCGCGCGGCGTCCCCCAGGGGCTGTTCCGCCCAGATCGTCTTGCCGGTGTCCGTGTAGCGGCTCCCCCAGCGGCTGGAGAGCTGCGCGATCAGGAACAGGCCGCGCCCTCCCTCGTCGGACAGACGCGCCCGGCGCAGCCGCGGCTGGGTCTGGCTGGCGTCGGACACCTCGCAGACCAGGTTCTCGTCGCGGATCAGGCGCAGCCCCACGGGGGCGCTGCCGTAGCGGATGGCGTTGGTGACGAGTTCGCTGGTGATCAGCTCCGTGGGGAACGCCAGGTGCGTCAGGTTCCAGCGCTCCAGCTGAGCCTCCACCGCCGTGCGGGCCTCGGCGACCACCGCGGGATCGGCGGGGAACCGCCAGGTGGCCACGGCGCCGGGGGGCAGCGGTCGCATGCGGGCGACGAGCAGGGTCACGTCGTCGTCGGGCGGCCCGGGCAGCAGGTCGTCCAGGAGCGCGCGGCCGGTGCGCGTGGGCGTGGTGGTCTGCGCCGCGTCGGCGGCGAGCACCGTGCGCACGCGGGCCAGGCGCTCCGCCGGGGTTCCGTCCGGCTGCGACAGCAGCGGCAGGTTGTAGAAGGCGAGCATGCTGTCCGGCGGGATCTCGAAGCCCACCGGCTCGAAAGGCAGGCTGTCCACGCCGAGCGGCGGCCCGGGTTTGACGCCGACGACCTCGGCGGGGGCTCCGGGGGCGGCGAAGACCGGCGGCGGGTGCCCGGCGCTGGCCATCTCGCAGCGGCCCGCCACGGGGTCGTACACGCAGTACAGGCACGTCGCCCCGGTAGCCGAGGGCGGGGCGTCCCCGGGTCCGTCCTCGGGCGGCGGCTCCACGTCGCCGAGCCGCACCACCAGGTCGTCCAGGTGGGCGAGAAGCTCGCCGGGCGGCAGGTCGAGGTCCCCCAGCGTCTGCACGGCGGTGCGGAGCCGCCCCATGGTGGCCGCCGCGTTGAGGCCGTGGCCGGTCACGTCGCCGATGACGAACGCCAGCCGCGAGGAGGACAGCGGTATGACGTCGAACCAGGCACCGCCGACCCCTTCGGTGCTGCCGGCCGGGACATAGCTGCCGGCGGTCCGCGCCGCGCGGGTCTCGGTGACGGCCGGCGGCAGCAGGCTGCGTTGCAGTGCCTCGACGGTGCGGTGCTCACGGGTGTAGCGGCGGGCGTTGTCCAGGCCGAGGGCGGCCCGCGAGGCGATCTCCTGTGCGAGGGCGGCGTCGTCGTGACCGAAGGGGGCGACCGCGCCGGTGCGCCAGAGCATCAAGGTGCCCAGCACCAGTCCGCGAGCGCTCAGCGGCACTATGAGGAAGGATTCGGCGGCCTCCGGCAGCAGCACCTGGGCCTCTTCGGAGGCGAGGACCGGGCCGGCCCGCCACCGGGCCAGTTCCGGCTGGAGTCCGGCCGTGCCCAGGCGGACGTGCTCCTCCGCCAGGGAGGGCACGTCGAACGTGGCACCGAGCGGGTGGATGTCGGGCGGCCAGCGCCCGTCGGCGGATGCGACCGCGACCCGCTGGAAGCCCGCTCCAGGCCCTGCCTCGCCGGGCTCCTGGCCGATCAGGACACCCTGTGTGAGGTCCACGGCCGCCAAGCCGGCGAACCCCCTCGACACCAGGACGTCCGCCAGCTCCCTGGCGACGGTGGAGACGGCCAGGCTGCGGCCGATGTGTTCGGCGGCGGCCTGCAGCAGCGACATGCGCTCCCGCGCCGCGTGCTCCTGTGTGACGTCGGTGAAGACGACCGCGACGCCGATGGGGCGGCCCATGGCCGTGTGCAGCCGGAAGGCGGAGAACGACTGCGCGCGCTCCCGCCCGGGCGCGCTCCGCAGCCGGGCGCTGTGCACCCAGTCGACCATCGGCTCCCCGGTCTCCGCCACCCGCTGCAGCTGCCGGCGCACCGCCTCGGCGTCCGCGGGGATCAGTTCCTCCTCGACGCCGCGGCTGAACGCCGCCGCCTCGTCGCCCTCCACGGGCACATGGCCCAGGGGGTGCGGGGCGAGATTGAGGCGGGTCGTCGTCAGATCCATGCCGTGGATGGCCAGCCCCACCTGCTGCTGCCGGAAGAGCGCCCTGACCAGTGCCTCGTCCTCCTGGCGGCGGAGGGCGAGGGGCAGGGGCGTGATGTTCAAGAGGAGTCCTTCGCCGCCGGGTGCCAGCATGCGTCGCGACTCCATGCACACCATGACCGTCGTGCCGTCCTGGTGGCGCAGTCCCAGATCGGCGTGCGACCCCGCCAGGGGCCACTGGGCGGAGTCGGCGAGCAGATCGGCGACCTGACGGCCGCACAGGGCTTCGGGTGGCAGGCCTATGAGTTCGCGTACCGCCTCGCTGCACATGACGACGCGGCCGTGCCCGTCGACCACGAGCACGGCGCCGCTGTGGTGCGGCGGCTCGAGATTGCGGAGGTCGGTGTGGTGCGTGCCCATGCGCCCGCTTTCCTGGACTTCCCTCCCATTCAAACCCCCGGGTGCCGCCGCGCGCATCGCCACCCGGTCGGCGAAGGGGCTCAGGAGGCGGGCCGGCCGGTGACGCCGACGGGCCCGGAGGCGGTGACGGCACCCCTGAGCGTGACCCTGCCGGGCTCGAGCCGGTCGACGCCGGGGGCGCGCGGGTCGGCGGCCCGGGAGAGCAGCGCGGCGAGGTCGCCCGCGCCGACGGGAGCGGGGGCGTCGCCGACGCTCCAGGCGGCGGGCCCGCCGAAGACGGCGTCCTCGACGGCGCGCAGCCACCCGGCGAGGCGGCGCCGCGTCGGGGCGCCCGCGCGCCCGTGGACGGCCGGGGAGAGCAGGGGACGGGTCCAGGCGTGGAGCGTGTCCAACGGTCCGCCGGCCAGGACCTCGGGGCCGCCGGCGCGGCCGATCATGAGCAGTGGTGCGCCGTGCTCGATCCGCCACACCTGGGCCCGGATGCCGGCCGCAGGCAGCACGGCGCGCGCCGCCCGGCCGGTGAGGCCCGGCGCCGCGTCGTCCAGCCCGGCGAGCCACCCCGCGAGGTCGCCGGCGGTCGCGACCGGCCTGCGCTCCAGGGCGGCGGGGCGGGCGAGCAGGGCGGTGTCCTCGGCGAGGGCCTGCGGACGGGAGGTGACCAGCAGCCGGTCGCCGGGCGGACGGACACTGCCCGGCGCGGGTTCGGCGTCGAGGCTCTCCAGGGCGACGAGGACCGTGCCGGCGCGGTGGTGGAGGGTGACGGCCAGCGGTTCCGCGAGGGGCGTGCCCGGCCATGCCCGGCGCGGAACGGGGACGGGGAGCAGCGGGGACAGCCCGTGCAGCCAGTCGTCGAGGGCCGCCGGGGAGGCCACCGGCGCACTGAGGCGTACGCTTCCGGCGCGTTCGCCGGAGGGCGTCACCCGTAGTGCGTCGGCGCCCGCGCGGCCCTCGACCAGGTACTCCACCACCGGCTCGTCCTGCCGCGCCCCACGGCGGGTGGTGGCCCGCAGGGCGTCCACTCCCCGCCCGGCGAGGAAGGGCGCCAGGCCGTCGACGTCCGCGGCCTCGTGGATCACGGCCCCGTAGTCGGGGAAGACCGGCCCGCTCCTCACGGTGTAACCGGCCACCGCCTCGCCCAGGAGCAGCCGTTGCACGCCCCCGAGCCAGGCCGCCAGATCCCCCGAACCCGCGCGCCACAGCAGTGGATCCACCATCGGGCCTCCCCCTCTCCGCCGTTTCCGGGGCACATTAACCACGCGGTTCGTACGGAACGTCAACCTCCGGCACCTGGTGTCCCGCGACGGGGGGCGCATGGTCGCACGGCAGGGTGCTCCAAGGGCGCAGCCGTATGCAGAGAGCGCACGGAGGCCTACTGTGCGCACATGCCAGCAACCCCGCTAGAGCGCGCCGAGTACTTCGTGTGGCTGACCGCACGCGTGCTCGACCAGCGCAGGTTCGCGTACCACTTCAGGAACGGGCCGGCGGACGCGGTGGAGTCCGCGCTGACCGCGTACCGCAACGACGACGAGGGATTCGGCCACGCGCTGGAGCCCGACCTGCGCGGCCCGGTGAGCCAGCCGCTGCACGTCGCCCGCGCCCTGCGCGTGCTCGACGAGATCGGCAGGTGCGGCAGCCAGCGCGCCGAGCGGATCTGCCGCTACCTGACCGCCGTCTCCACCCCGGAGGGCGCGCTGCCGGCCGTGCACCCTTCGCTGCGCGGCTACCCGGCCGCCCCCTGGCTGCCCACGGTGGACGACCCGCCGGGCGATCTGCTGGCGACCGCGCCGGTGGTCGGGACGCTGCACCGCAACGGGGTGTGGCACGCCTGGCTCTTCCGGGCGACGGACTTCTGCTGGGAGGCGATCGACGCGCTGGACAAGACCCATCCGTACGAGGTCGTGGCGGCCCTGGCGTTCCTGGACAACGCGCCGGACCGGATGCGGGCCCGGGAGGCGGCCTCGCGGCTGGGACGCCTGGTGCGTGAGCAGCGCCTCGTCGTCCTCGACCCGCGGCGCTCGGGGGACGAGCCCGTCCCGTCCGGCTACGCGCCCGGCGAGCACCACTTCGCGTACGACTACGCCACCGGCCCGGACTCCCTCGCCCGCCAGTGGTTCTCCGACGCCGAGACGGACGCGGCGCTGGACTTCCTCGCGGCGGAGCAGCGGGAGGACGGCGGCTGGCCGATCCGGTGGCAGGAGTGGGCGCCGGGGACGGCGCTGGAGTGGCGGCCGGTCGTCACCGTCGACGCGTTGCGGACGCTGCGGGCGTACGGCCGGTCCCTCGACGGCTGAGGCGGCCTCGGTCCGCTCAGCCCGCCGCCGCGGCGTCGCGCAGCAGGAGCGCGGCCAGCGCCAGGGCGGTGCCGTGGGGGGTGGCGAGATCGAGGCCCGTGAGTTCGGTGATGCGGGCCAGCCGGTTGTCGACGGTGTTCGGGTGCAGGCCGAGCTGCCGGGCGGTGCTCCGGCGCTCCTGCCGGCTGCCGAGGTACGTGCGCAGGGTCTCCACCAGGTCGGGGCGCCCGGTGATCGGGTCGAGCAGCGCGGCGATCCGCTCGCCGCTGCCGTCGCGGTGCGCCAGGTGGTACTCGAGGAGCACGTCGTCGAGCCGGTGCAGTCCCGGCGCGAGTCCGCCGGCCCGGGCCACCCGCAGGATCTCCGAGGCCGTGCGGGCCGCTCCGGCGATCCCGCCCGGATCCGCGGCGGGCACCGCGGCCACCCGTATCTCCGGGGAGCAGGCGTGCCTCAGCCGCGCCAGCAGGTCGTCGTCGGTGCCGTGCGGCACGGCGTGGCCGGGGACGACCGCGTGACCGCCGCCGGTGTCCAGGACGGCGGGCACGTCCGTCCCGTACGTGCGGTCGAGCGCGGCCTGCACGCGGCGCAGCTCCCGCCGCACCGCCAGGGGGGCGCGCACCGGGCCGTCGCCGGGCGGCAGCCGCAACGCCAGCACCAGGGCGCCGTCCGCCAGGCCGAGCCGGGCCGCCGGGAAGCGGTCGGCGGGAAGCGAGCCGTCGAGCAGCGCCCGCACCAAGGAGCGGTCCCTTTCGCGCTCCTCGGCCGCCAGGGCGGCCCGTTCGTCGACGTACGTCTCGGACACCGCCCCCACCAGATACTCCTGGGCGGCGAGGAGGAAGCCCGCCAGTTCGATCAGCGCGTCCTCCTCGCCGGGGCGAGCGGCGGCGCGCAGTGACCGCCACAGCGCGTGGGTGCCGTGCAACTGGCCGCGGAGCAGGAGGTGCAACGGCAGCCCGTCGTCCGCGTGCTGGGCGGCGCGTTCCCGCAGAAGGCGCGTGTCGCCGCGGTCACCCCGTACGGCGCGCCGGATCAGCCAGCGCAGCCCGTGCCGCGCGGCCGCCTCGATGCGGGGGTCCTTCGCCTCCGGGGTGAGGTCCGCGGACGCGGGAGGCCCGCTCAGGGCGGCGTCGGTGATCCGGCGGCCGAGCTCGCCCGCCTTCGACTCGCAGCGCGCGGCGAGAGCACGGGCCGCGTCGGAGAGGACCGGCAGGGCGTCGGCCGCCATCGTCCCCACCCCCACTTCCGCAACGGTTGTGACGGGTCACATTAACCGGTCACCCCGTGACCGCCCGCAGCGATCCCGTCACCACGACCGCCACCGCCACGACCACGAGGAAGGGGGCGCGGAACAGCAACGCCAGTGCCGCCGCGGCCAGTCCGGCACCGCGCGCGTCCAGCACCAGGGCGCGGCCCTCGCCGAAGGTCTGCAGCGCCGTGAGCGCCGCCAGCAGCGCGATGGGCAGCAGAGCGGCGAGGCGCCGCACCAAGGGGCGTTCCAGGTAGCCGGCCGGGACGGACAGGCCGAGCAGCTTCACCGCGTAACAGCCGAAGGCGGTACCGGCGATGGCGATCCAGGTGCTCAACGGTCTTTCTCCTTGCGGCGGGTGGCGGCCAGGACGAGGGGCGCGGCAAGCGCCGCGGCCAGGACCGGCACCCCGGCCGGCAGCAACGGCAGGCAGACCAGGGCCAGGAGAACGGCGACGGCCGCCGTGGCCCGCTCCCGACGGCCTCGCAGCATGGGCGCGAGCAGCGCCAGGAAGACCGCGGGACCGGCCGCGTCCAGGCCCCAGTCGGCCGGGTCGCCGAGCGCGGCGGCGCCCAGGGCGCCCCCGAGGGTCGTCAGGTTCCACAGCACGTACAAGGTGGCGCCGGTGACGGTGAACCCGAGTCGGGCACTCGCCCGGTCGGGCTGGGCGAGCGCCACGGCCGAGGTCTCGTCGATCACCCACTGCGCCGCGAAGGGGCGCAGTGCGCGCGGGAGCCCGAGCAGTCCGGACAGGCGCAGCCCGTAGAAGGCGTTGCGTATGCCGAGGAAGAACGCCCCCGCCGCGGCCGCGTAGGCACCGCTTCCGGCGCCCAGGGCGCCGACGAGCGCGAACTGCGACGCGCCGGTGAAGACCATCAGGCTGAGCGCGCACGTCTGCGCCAGGCTCAGCCCGGCTCCGGCCGAGGTCACGCCGAAGGCGAAGCCGGACAGCCCGACCGCGACGCCCACTCCCAGGGCGTCGCGGACCACCGCCGAACGCGGCCGCCCGGAGGGCGCTCGCTCAGCGGCCTCTTCGGTGCTCGCTGTGGACTCTGCGGTCTCTGGGAGCTGTAGCTGTGCGTTCGCGGTGTTCTCGGCGTCCATGGGTGCTGCGGTCACCCGTCCGACGTTAGGCGGCACCCTGGGAGCCGTCTTGTACGTTATTGCGCTCCCGCCGGTAGGCGCCGGGCGGTACACCGACGATGCGCGTGAAGTGCCGGTTCAGGTGCGGCTGGTCGGTGAAGCCGACGGCCACGGCCGCCTCCGCCGGCGCCGACCCGGCGTCCAGGAGACGGCGTGCCCGGCGCACCCGCGCGTCGGTCAGCCAGGCGTGCGGCGGCATCCCGTACAACTCGCGGAAGGCGCGCAGCAGAGAGAAGGGGCTCGTCTCGAGGACCGTCGCGAGCTCCGCCAGTGGCGGCGGATCCGCCAGCCGCGCCTCCAGCAGCTCCCGGGCACGCTGGGCATTGCGCGCCCCGGCCGTCAGCGGCGCCCGCGCCGCCATCGTGCCGCCGTGGTCCCGCAGCAGGCGCGCGATCACCAGCCGCATCATGGTGTCGGCGGCGAGGGCGTTGTGCGCGTCGGCCGCCCGTAGCACCCCCGTGACCAGGCGCACCGCCCGCGGGTCGTCGGCCACCGCCGTCGCGAAGCGGGCCGTACCGCGGATCGCCGTCGTCTCGGCGGCCACGGCGGCCACCACGTCCGCCCCGGGATAGATCACGCTGTACGCCCATCCCTCCGGCACGCCGGCGTAGCCCGTGTGCACCACGCCCGGATTGACCAGCGCCAGCGCCCCGGGCCCGGCCCGCTCGACCGTGCCGTTGTGCTGGAAGGCCTCGACGCCCCCGGTGATGCCCGCGATCACGAACGACTCGTGCGTGTGCCGCACGAACGTCTTGCGGACGTACCGCGCCCGCAGCAGATCGACGTCCGGCAAGCCCGGATGCCGCCAGTGCCGCGCCCGCTCCTCCCCTGCCATGCCCCCATTCTGCGCCGTCCGGACCCCGGCGTGACGGCCGTCGCCCCCGGCGGGCGTCGCACCCCGCACCCGGACCGCGGCCCGTCACCACAGCCACGTGCGTCACATCATTCACGGACGCGGAGCACACGAGGCCTGCCGGCAGGGACCGGGTTCGGGCGGACGAAGGCGCGTTGTCAGTGGTGCGAGGCAGGATGGAAGGCATGTCGCGACG
The DNA here is from genome assembly GCF_042714775.1 of Streptomyces sp. NPDC058691. NCBI lineage: Bacteria > Bacillati > Actinomycetota > Actinomycetes > Kitasatosporales > Streptomycetaceae > Streptomyces > Streptomyces sp. NPDC058691. The sequence goes on from NZ_JBHXSO010000031.1 coordinate 97,434, forward strand.
GAACAGCGGGGGCGCACCGGAGGAGGCGGACACGGCCGGGGCGCTCGACGGATTCTCACCGGCCACGCGGGCGTGGTTCACGGGAGCCTTCCACGCGCCCACAGCCGCGCAGGCGGGGGCCTGGCGGGCGATCGCCGGGGGCTCCGACGTCCTCGTGGTGGCCCCGACGGGCTCCGGGAAGACCCTCGCGGCGTTCCTGGCCGCGCTCGACGGGCTGGCGTCGACACCGCCGCCCGCGGACCCCAGGCGCCGTTGCCGCGTGCTGTACGTCTCGCCGCTGAAGGCCCTCGCCGTCGACGTCGAGCGAAATCTGCGCAGCCCGCTGACCGGCCTGCGGCACGAGGCGGTGCGCCTGGGCCTGCCGGAGCCCGAGGTGCGGGTCGGCATCCGTTCCGGCGACACCCCGGCCGCCGAGCGGCGGGCGCTGGCCACGCGGCCGCCGGACATCCTGATCACGACGCCCGAATCGCTGTTCCTGATGGTGACCTCCTCGACGCGGGACGCGCTGCGCGGCGTGGAGACGGTGATCCTCGACGAGGTGCACGCCGTGGCGGGCACGAAGCGCGGCGCGCATCTGGCGCTGTCCCTGGAGCGGCTGGACGAGCTGCTGGAGCGCCCCGCGCGCCGCATCGGGCTGTCCGCGACCGTGCGCCCGGTGGACGAGGTGGCGCGCTTCCTGTCGCCGCAGCGCAAGGTGACGGTCGTGCAGCCGCCCTCCCAGAAGCAGTTCGACCTGTCCGTGGTCGTCCCTGTCGAGGACCTCGGTGAGCTGGGCGGCTCCCCCGCCTCGGAGACCGACGACCCGCGCCCGTCGATCTGGCCGCATGTGGAGGAGCGGATCGCCGACCTGGTGCAGAGCCACCGCTCCACCATCGTCTTCGCCAACTCCCGGCGGCTGGCGGAGCGTCTGTGCAACCGCCTCAACGAGATCGCGTACGAGCGCGCCACGGGCGAGCCGCTGCCCGAGGGCGCGCCACCGGCGGAGATCATGGCGCAGTCCGGCGCCGCGCACGGGGCGCCACCGGTGCTGGCGCGGGCACACCACGGCTCGGTCTCCAAGGAGCAGCGCGCCCTGGTCGAGGAGGACCTCAAGGCGGGCCGGCTCCCTGCCGTCGTGGCGACGTCCAGCCTGGAACTGGGCATCGACATGGGCGCGGTCGACCTGGTCGTCCAGGTGGAGTCGCCGCCCTCGGTGGCTTCCGGGCTGCAGCGCGTCGGCCGCGCCGGGCACCAGGTGGGCGCGGTCTCCACGGGCGTGGTCTTCCCCAAGTACCGCGGTGACCTGGTGCAGTCGGCCGTCGTCACCGAGCGCATGCGGGAGGGCGCGATCGAGGCGCTGCGCATCCCGGCCAATCCCCTGGACGTCCTGGCGCAGCAGTTGGTCGCGATGACCGCGCTGGACACATGGGACGTGGACGAACTGCTGGCGGTGGTACGCCGGGCCGCGCCCTTCGCCGCGCTGCCGCACTCGGCGTACACCGCCGTGCTGGACATGCTGGCCGGCCGCTACCCCTCGGACGCCTTCGCCGAGTTGCGGCCGCGCCTGGTGTGGGACCGGGTGGCGAACACCGTGACCGGCCGCCCCGGTGCGCAGCGGCTGGCGGTGACCTCGGGCGGCACGATCCCGGACCGCGGCCTGTTCGGGGTGTTCCTCGCGGGCGCCGACCCGAAGAAGGGCGGCGGCCGGGTCGGCGAACTCGACGAGGAGATGGTCTACGAGTCCCGGGTGGGGGACGTCTTCACGCTGGGCACGACCTCCTGGCGGATCGAGGACATCACCCGTGACCGGGTACTGGTCTCCCCCGCGCCCGGCGTGCCCGGGCGGCTGCCGTTCTGGAAGGGCGACCAGCTCGGCCGCCCGCTGGAGCTGGGCCGGGCGGTGGGCGCGTTCCTGCGCGAGGTCGGCCGGCTCGACCCCGCCAAGGGGCGCGAGCGGCTGTCCGCCGCCGGCCTGGACCCGTGGGCCGTCGACAACGTGCTGGCCTACCTGGACGAGCAGCGTCGCGCCTGCGGCCATGTGCCGGACGACCGCACGATCGTGGTCGAGCGCTTCCGCGACGAGCTCGGCGACTGGCGCGTGGTGATCCACTCGCCGTTCGGCGCACAGGTGCACGCACCGTGGGCGCTGGCCCTGGGCGCCCGCCTGGGAGAGCGGTACGGCTTCGACGCGCAGGTGATGCACGCGGACGACGGCATCGTGCTGCGCCTGCCCGACGCGGACCTGATGGGCCTCGACCTGCTGGACGTGGACCCGGCCCGCCAGGGTGCCGAGTTCGACACCGAGCAGTCCCCGGTGGGCGCCGCCGACGTGGCGTTCGACAAGGGCGAGGTCGAGCAGCTCGTCACCGACCAGGTGGGCGGTTCCGCGCTGTTCGCCTCCCGCTTCCGCGAGTGCGCCGCCCGTGCCCTGCTCCTCCCGCGCCGCGACCCGGGCAAGCGCACCCCCTTGTGGCAGCAGCGGCAGCGTGCCGCGCAACTGCTCCAGGTCGCCTCGGAGTTCGGCTCGTTCCCGATCGTCCTGGAGGCGGTCCGCGAGTGCCTGCAGGACGTCTTCGACGTCCCCGGCCTGGTCGAGCTGATGGGCGACATCGAATCGCGCAAGGTCAGGCTGGTCGAGGTCACCACCCCGGAGCCGTCGCCCTTCGCCAAGTCGCTGCTCTTCGGCTACGTCGCGCAGTTCCTGTACGAGGGCGACTCCCCGCTCGCCGAGCGGCGCGCCGCGGCGCTGTCCCTGGACTCCCACCTGCTGGCGGAACTGCTGGGCCAGGCAGAGCTGCGCGAACTGCTCGACGCCGACGTGATGGCGGAGCTGGAGCAGGAGTTGCAGTGGCTGACCGAGGAGCGCCGGATCAAGGACGCCGAGGGCGTCGCCGACCTCCTGCGCGTGCTCGGGCCGCTCGACGACGCGGAACTGGCGGCCCGGGGCGCCGACCCGGGCTGGGCGGGCGGTCTGGAGACGGCCCGGCGCGCGATCCGCGTGCGCGTCGCGGGCGCGGACCGCTGGGCGGCCGTGGAGGACGCCGGGCGCCTGAGGGACGCGCTGGGCACCGCGCTCCCGGTGGGGGTGCCGGAGGCCTTCACCGAGCCTGTCAAGGACCCGCTGGCGGATCTGCTGGCCCGCTACGCCCGTACCCACGGCCCCTTCACCTCCGCGGAGGCGGCGCACCGCTTCGGTCTGGGAACGGCCGTCGCGGACGGCACCCTGCACCGCCTCGCCGCGGCAGGGCGCGTCGTCCAGGGCGAGTTCCGCCCCGGGGGCGCAGGGCACGAATGGTGCGACGCGGGGGTGCTGCGCCGGCTGCGCCGCCGGTCCCTGGCCGCGCTGCGCCACGAACTGGAGCCGGTCCCGCCGGCCACTCTGGCGTCCTTCCTGCCGCAGTGGCAGCACGTGGGCACCCACGGCCTGCGCGGCCCGGACGGGCTGGTCCGGGCGGTGGAGCAGCTCCAGGGCGCGGCCGTGCCCGCGTCGGCACTGGAGAAGCTGGTGCTGCCCGCCCGTGTCACCGGCTACACCCCGGCGATGCTGGACGAGCTGACCTCGGCCGGCGAGGTGGTGTGGTCGGGGGCCGGCGCCCTGCCGGGCAAGGACGGCTGGGTGTCGCTGTATCTCGCGGAGACCGCGCCCCTGTTGCTGCCCGAGCCGCAGCCCCTGGAGCTCTCCCCGCTCCACCACGCCGTCCTGGGGGCGCTGTCGGCCGGCTACGGCCTGTTCTTCCGGCAGATCGCCGAACAGGTGCGGGCTGCCGGACACGAGCCGGGCGACCCCGAACTGGCCGAGGTGGTCTGGGAGCTGGCCTGGTCGGGCCGGCTCACCAACGACACCCTCGCGCCGATGCGCGCCCTGCTCGGTTCGGGCCGCACCGCGGGTTCGACCGCCCACCGGGCACCCCGCGCGGTCCCCCGTGGCCGTTACGGGGGTCTCACCGGGCGCACGGGCGGCGTGCCACGCGCCACGGCGTCCCGCGGCGGACCGCCGACCACGGCCGGCCGCTGGTCCCTCGTACCGGCCCTGGAGACCGACCCCACGCACCGCGCGCACGCCCTCACCCACACCCTGCTGGACCGGCACGGCGTCGTCACCCGCGGCGCGGTGGCCGCCGAGGGCGTCGAGGGCGGCTTCTCGGCCGCCTACCGGGTGCTGGCGGCCTTCGAGGAGACCGGTCAGGCCCGCCGCGGTTACGTCGTGGAGGGCCTGGGCGCGGCCCAGTTCGCCATGGACGGCGCCGTGGACCGGCTGCGCGCCATCAGCAACGCCCGCGACCGCGAGGAGGGCCGCCACGAGAAGGCCCGCACGGTGGTCCTCGCCGCCGCCGACCCCGCCAACGCCTACGGCGCCGCCCTGCCGTGGCCCGAGCAGCCCGCCGGGGTGACCCACCGTCCGGGCCGGAAGGCGGGCGCACTCGTCGTCCTGGTCGACGGCGAACTCGCGCTCTACGTGGAGCGCGGCGGGAAGACCCTGCTGGCCTGGGCCGAGGACGAGGAACGCCTCAGGGCCGCCGCCGACGCCCTGGCACTGGCGGTACGGGACGGGGCGCTGGGCCGGCTGACCGTGGAACGCACCAATGGCGAGCCGGCCCTCACCTCCACGCTCGGCAGCGCCTTGGAGGCGGCGGGTTTCCACGCCACGCCCCGCGGCCTGCGGCTGCGGGCCTGAGGGGGACGAGCCGTGCCCGAGGGAGACACGATCTGGTTCGCCGCACACCGCCTGCACGCCGCACTGGCCGGACGGGTGCTGCTCCGCAGCGACTTGAGGGTGCCGCGCCTGGCGACCGCCGATCTGGCCGGCCGGCGGATCGAGGAGGTGGTCCCGCGCGGCAAGCATCTGCTCGCCCGGGTCGAGGGCGGCCTGACCCTCCATTCACACCTGCGCATGGACGGCTCCTGGCAGGTCTACGGGCCGGGCGAGCGCTGGCGGGGCGGCCCTGACCACCAGATCCGGGCCGTGCTGGCCAACGCCGAACAGGTGGCCGTGGGCTACCGGTTGCCGGTACTGGAGTTGCTGCGGACCGCCGAGGAGGAGAAGGCGGTCGGCCATCTCGGCCCCGATCTGCTCGGCCCGGACTGGGATCCCGTCGAGGCCACGTACCGGCTGACGGCGAACCCGGGTCGCCCTGTGGGCGAGGCACTGCTGGACCAGCGCAATCTGGCGGGCATCGGCAATGTCTACAAATGCGAGTTGTGCTTCCTGCGGGGCGTCACACCGTGGACCCCGGTCGCCGAAGTCCCGGCGCCCGAGCGGGTCGTCGACCTGGCGCAGCGGCTGCTGGAGGCCAACAAGACCCGGCACGGCCACATCACCACCGGGGACACCCGCCGCGGCCGCACCCACTGGGTCTACGGCCGGGCCCATCAGCCCTGCCTGCGCTGCGGCACCACCATCCGCGTCGCCGATCAAGGCCCGCCGGGCCAGGCGCGGGTGACCTACTGGTGCCCACGCTGCCAGCGCGGCCCGGCACCGCAGACGGTGTCCCGTTCAGGTTCCCGCACCCATTGACGTAGCGTCAGGTATGGCCCTCGTGTGCCGCCGTGCCCCACGTGCCCCGGGCGGCCGCGGGGGCCCGGGGAACGTGGGGCACTTTCATGCTCTCCCCGGTTTGTGCCGGCTCCTCGGCCTGCGTGATGCCTCAGCCGTCATGACGGGCCAGCTTCTCCCGCGCGACGGCGGAGTCGTCATGCCCTGGCAGGGAGCGGCTGCGCGGACCCGGCACCCGCCCCCATGGCCATCTGCTCATGGAGGCGCCGTCCTCACGGACGGGCACCACCGCACCGTCTGGTCCCCGTGACCACCTGGCCGAATGCATCGGGATGATGCTCAGGCCCCAGCCGCCGGCTGCGACGAGACCTTCGAGGGGACCTGCCTTGGCGGGCTGGACGGTGAGCCGGACCATGGCCCACCACCACAAGGCGCCCGCGACGAAAGTGATGACCCAGCGGACGGGCCGCCGGGCCCACAGCTCCTGAAACAGCCGAGTGACGCACATGGCCGCCTCCTTCGGAGCCCCGAGGTTGCGGCGGGAATCACCCGGGGACGAAGTCCCGGGCTTTCCCCGTACAGAAGTGCGATCCCCGTCCGTCAAGATCCCTAGACCTCTGCCGTCCCAGCCCGCACGACGTTCACTCCACTGGCGTACACAAACGGCTACTGCCTGCAATGATCCGGGGGCTCAGGTCAACCCTGGGCAACCGCGGGCGACCGCGGGCGGACCGTCACCGACCGCGAGCGTCAGGCGTTCTCGGCCTGGAACATCCAGTGGTGCTTCTCCAGCTCGGCGGCCAGGCCGATCAGGATGTCCTGGCTGACGGGGTCGGCCTTCCCGGTCGACTCGATGCCGTCCCGGACCCGCCGGATCACCGCCTCCAAGGCGGCGATCATGACGTCCACGACCTTGGCGTCCTGAATCCAGCCGTCATGCACTTCGTCGACGAGGCTGCTCCTGGCCACGGTTCCGGCCCGCCCGTCCGGCGGCACGCCGATCGCGGCGGACCTCTCCGCCACGGTGTCCGCGTAGGTCCGGGCGGTGGTCACCACGTCGTCGAGCTGGAGGTGGACCGAGCGGAACCGGGGGCCGTAGACGTTCCAGTGCACCTGCTTGGCCACCAGCGACAGGTCGATCAGATCCGCCACGGTGTGCTGCAGTGCTTCGCCCACGGTCGTGCGGGCTTCCTCGGACAGGGTGCTCTTCACAACGACGCTCGTCATGCGTCCTCCAAGGTCGGTCGGGTCGGACACAGAAGATCGCCTCGGCGGCGACCTCCGTACGCCTTCCCCGGCCCGCGCGGGCACACGCACCCCGTGCGCGGTCTCGAGGACGGACGGCAACGCCCGCGAGGCGAAAGGCAGTCCGTCCTGCGAGCGGACACAAGAGCGAGGCCCCGGCCGGTGATCCACCGGCCGGGGCCTCGTCCCGGAACTGCTTGTGTCGCTCCTCAGGCCGCGACGACGTCCACGGCCTCGGTGGGCGCCTTCGGCGCCTTGATGGTGACCCGCTCGTCCGGACGACCGGACGGTACGGACGGAACCGCGCCCAGCAGCGGCCGCATAGGCGCGGCTGCCGATCCGACAGCAGCCGACTCGGAGAGCTCGGCAAGCGCCAAATCGTCGCTGACCTCCCGCATCACCTCGGACATCGGGACGTCCAAGGCGTCGCAGATCGCGGAGAGCAGTTCGGAGGAAGCCTCCTTCTGCCCTCTTTCGACCTCCGACAGGTAGCCCAGGGAGACCCGGGCGGATGAGGAGACCTCACGCAGGGTGCGGCCCTGGCGCTGGCGCTGCCGACGCAGCACGTCACCGAGCAGGCGACGGAGCAGAATCATCGGTGGCTCCCTCCTCGGACCGCGAATTCGCAACCTTCTTGCCCCACCGTACCGCCTCCGGCGTCGGCCGTGCGGGGAGCGATGACGTGTTCACTCAGGGCTGCAAACATCCCTTCCCCCCACTCTCTTCCCTACCCGTGGCCGCCGCGGATTCGTCAGGTGTTCCCCCGCCCGTCACCAGACTCTGGTGCAACAAGGTGAGTACGGCGTCCACAGCGGAGATACGGATGGCGGTGCGGTCGCCGTTCAGCTGCAGTTTCTCGCTGATCGTCCGGCCGGGGCCGGCGACCGCCACGTACACCGTGCCGACCGGCTTCCCGTCCTGCGGATCGGGGCCGGCGACCCCGGTGGTCGCCACCCCCCAGTCGGCGCGCAGCACGCGCCGCACGCCCTCCGCCATGCCTCGGGCGACCCCCGCGTCGACCGCGCCGCGTTCGGCCAGGAGCGCCCCGTCCACGCCCAGCACGTCCCTCTTGAGCTCCGTGGCGTACGCGGTGACCGAGCCACGGAAGCTACGGGAGGCGCCCGGCACCGAGGTCAGCTCGGCCGCGACCAGCCCCCCGGTGAGCGATTCGGCGACCGCCAGGGTCGCGGAGCGGCGCACCAGCAGCTCCAGGACCTCGGCGGCGACGTTCACGCGTCCTGCCCCGGCTCCCCGGCCGCCTCGGCCCGCTCAGCGGGCTCGACCGATTCAACCGGCTCGACTGATTCGGCCGTGACCGCCGCCGCCACGGCCGCCCGGGCGATCGCCGCCCGCCGCGCCGCCAGCCCGGCCCGGCGCATCACCACGGCCTGCCGCACGTAGTCGACGCCGGTGACGACGGTGAGGAACACCGCGGCGCCCATGAGCACCGCACGCATCGTCGCCAGCGGGCCGGTCAGCACCAGGATGTACATGCCGACGGCGACGCCCTGCGTGAGCGTCTTGAGTTTGCCTCCGCGGCTGGCCGGGATGACACCCCAGCGGATGACCCAGAAGCGCATGAGCGTGATGCCGAGCTCACGGAAGAGGATCACCACGGTGACCCACCACGGCAGGTCCCCCAGCGCCGACAGGCCGACCAGCGCGGCCCCCATGATCGCCTTGTCGGCGATCGGATCGGCGATCTTGCCGAAGTCGGTGACCAGGCCGTAGCGGCGGGCCAGCTCCCCGTCGAAGAGGTCGGTGATCATCGCGACGGCGAACGCCGCCCACGCGAAGGAGCGCCAGGCCGGGTCGTGACCGTCCCCGTGCAGGAGCAGCACGACGAAGCCGGGCACCAGCACCAGCCGCACCATCGTCAGGACGTTGGCGATGTTCCACACGCTGGGCTTGGCCACGACGGCCGCCGCGGGCGCCGGAGCGGGGGCCGCGGGACGATGGTTTCCGGCGGCGGACGCCGGTACTCCGGTCATCTGTCCGCCTCCTCCGTGCCCAGTGGCTCGGCGACCAGGTCGACGCCCTCGGTGTCCACCACCTTCGCCGTGACGAAGGTACCGGGCACCAGGCCCTCCGACGAGGTGAGGATGATCTGGCCGTCGGTCTCGGGCGCCTGGTGCGCACCGCGGCCCACGGCACCGTCCTCCTCGTCGACGGACTCGACCAGCACCTCCACGGTCGAGCCCAGGCGCTCCTCGGCGCGCTGGGCGGTCAGCTCCTCGGCGAGCCGCGAGACCCGCGCCAGCCGCTCCGCGACGACGTCCTCGGGCAGCTTGCCCTCGTAGCCGGCCGCCTCGGTCCCGTCCTCGTCGGAGTAGCCGAACACCCCGATGGCGTCGAGCCGCGCGCCGTTCAGGAAGCGTTCCAGCTCCTCCAGGTCCGCCTCGGTCTCGCCGGGGAAGCCGACGATGAAGTTCGAGCGGACACCGGCCTCGGGCGCCTTGGAGCGGATGGTGTCCAGCAGTTCCAGGAAGCGGTCGGTGTCGCCGAAGCGGCGCATGGCCCGCAGCACCTTGGGCGCCGAGTGCTGGAAGGACAGGTCGAAGTAGGGCGCCACCTTGGGCGTGGAGGTCAGCACGTCGATCAGGCCGGGCCGCATCTCGGCGGGCTGCAGGTAGCTGACCCGGACCCGCTCGATGCCCTCGACGTCCGCGAGCTCCGGCAGCAGCGTCTCCAGCAGCCGGATGTCGCCGAGGTCCTTGCCGTAGGAGGTGTTGTTCTCGCTGACCAACATGATCTCCTTGACGCCCTGCCCGGCCAGCCAGCGTGTCTCGCCCAGCACGTCCGAGGGGCGGCGCGAGACGAAGGAGCCCCGGAAGGAGGGGATCGCGCAGAACGAGCAGCGGCGGTCGCAGCCGGAGGCCAGCTTGACCGAGGCGACCGGGCTGGTGTCCAGACGGCGGCGCAGCGGGGCGCGCGGCCCGGAGGCGGGCGCCAGGCCGTCGGGGAGGTCAGCGGGGGCGGAGGCGGCGGCCTCGGCGTCCTCGGCGGCCTGGGAGTGCCCGGGCAGCGCGACGGTGGTGACCGACTGCCGGTCGGCCGGGCTGATCGGGAGCAGCTTGCGCCGGTCCCGGGGGGTGTGCGAGGCGTGCACGCCGCCGGAGAGGATCGTCTGCAGGCGGTCGGAAATGTTGGTGTAGTCGTCGAAGCCGAGCACGCCGTCGGCTTCGGGCAGCGCGTCGGCGAGTTCCTTGCCGTACCGCTCGGCCATGCAGCCGACCGCGACCACGGCCTGCGTGCGGCCGTGGGCCTTGAGGTCGTTCGCCTCCAGCAGGGCGTCGACGGAGTCCTTCTTGGCGGCCTCGACGAAGCCGCAGGTGTTCACGACGGCGACATCGGCTTCGGCGGCGTCCTCGACGAGCTGCCAGCCGTCCGCCGCCAGCCGGCCCGCGAGTTCCTCGGAATCCACCTCGTTGCGGGCGCAGCCGAGCGTGACAAGGGCGACGGTACGGGGTTCGGACATAGGCTCAGCCTACTTTGTCCCTGACGGGGCTCTGACGCGCTGCGGCGCCCGCGCCGGGGGGAGGGTGCCCGGGGCCGGGGCCCGCGTGTGGTGGGGCGCCCGGGGTGGGGGGGGGGCCCCCGCGTACGGGGGGCC